>JANQKH010000873.1 GCA_028281215.1 Phycisphaeraceae bacterium
TTGATCACACGCAGCGGGCCGAAGTTCATATGGTTGCGATCAATGTAGCGGCCGAACGAAAACGTGTGCCGGCCGTCGAGCCAATCCAATTGTGTGCGGCCGCGTTCATTTGCGGGTCGAAGACGAATCATGTCACTCTCCAAAGGATTGACAATTGTATGACCTCGGTCACGACGCCTGGCGCAACTGAATCTAGGATAAGTCAAACGCCGAACGGGTTAGCAGCCTTATGTCGTATCAACGGCCGCCTGATTTTTCCAATTCGTCCTTTAACTTCGTTCGTGCACGATGGAGTCTCGACCAAACCGTTCCCTCAGGAATCCCAAGAATCTTAGCGATTTCTGCGTGCCTTAAACTTTTAATGGCGAATAGATGAAGGACGACCCGATAATCGTCCGGCAACATGTTCATGGCATGGATGACCTGCTGCAACCGCTCATGATCGTCCCCGTCAGAACTTGCGCGCTGGGAGACGATCATTGACGGCAAAGTTGCCATAGACCGCCGTTGGCGTCTGCGGCAGATCCTCAAACTCGCGTGAATGGCGATGCGGTGTATCCACGTGGACAACTCGGCGTCACCGCGGAACAAATGTAAAGAACGGTAGACGCTGACCATCGCATCTTGGAGGGCATCTTCCGCGTCGGCATGATTGCCTGTGATACGGCAACATAGGTTGAATACCTGTTCTTGATATTCCTGAAAAACCCCATCGAATACCTTATCCTGATTTTGCACTTCTTCTGTGGATCCAACAGGTGACCTTAGTTCCATGAAGCGACCTCCACACGATCTGGTCGCGACATGAACGAAAGTGCATTCCATAAGCCGATCACCCAAAGGAACATCGCAAAACCGAAAGTCAACCAACGATCCGTAGCGAATGGCAGCACGATCAGAAGCACAACCCCCAAGACAAAATACCCCACTGCGTTGAACAAGCGAGACATACGGCGCCGAATGGTTTCTCGCTCAATCCATGCCAGCAAGTCAATATCTCCTCGCAGTTGCATGGCCTTCTGGATATCTTCACGATTCTCCCGCAACCGACCGGCAAAACGAACCACTGCCCAAGCGACCAATGCCCAAAATACCGGATTGTCGAGTGCAAGAACGACTAAACACGCCGTCAGCGACAAATGCAATCCGCTTTTGACACACGACCACGCGAACGAACGGCGAGCGAGTGTTGTCGCGCTTCGCCTGATCTCCTCAGCCGAGACGTTGCAAGGGTTCAATTCAATATCGACCGTCGCGGAAGCCGTCTGACAAGCCACGTACCGCTGGCAGTCCGGACAACGCGAGAGATGTTCCCGCGCCGCAGAGACATTCACGTCAGACTCAACGCCCGCAAGCTCTTTTTCGAGTGTTAATTGACAGGTATTGCAATCCATCGACCTATGCCTCTCAAGACTATTGACTGTGTTCACCCGTGTTAGAGTTCGATCAAACTTCATTCCTTCACGGATCTGAGGAAAAAAGTGAATTTTCGGCGCTCGATGCTCTAAAATCGCCTTGCGTGAGCACTGAAACACTCATCCCCGAACGGCTATGCTGTTCGCATGTCCGCGCTTTTCCATAGTTCGCCCGACCGCGTGGCGCATCCCTGCATGCGGACCATTCTGGCCCATTTGGCTTTGCTTGCTCCTACCGCAGTAATGCTCAGCCTGGCGTTTCCCGAACCAGGCTGGGGTTGGATGGCACATATCGCCTTGGTGCCGGCGACATTGCTCGCCGCGTGGGCGTGGCGGTTGCGTCGGCTGCTTTGGACCGGCTTCATCTGTTCGTGGGTGTGGTGGCTGCTCATGATCATGTGGATGAGCGAAGTCACCGGCATCGGTTATGTCGTGCTGGCAGCGTATCTGGCGGTGTATTGGCCCGTGTATCTGGCTTGCTGGCGGCGGGTGCATCGTGCATTTCGCCTGCCTGCGGCGATCAGTGTCCCTCTGGTGTGGGTCAGCCTGGAATACGTGCGCGGCTTCATGGTGGCCGGCGGATTCGCATGGTTCTCCCTCGGTCACAGCCAGTTGCCCTACTCGCCGACCGGCAACCCGCCCATGCTCGCCCAGTCCGCCGCGTTGTTCGGCGAATGGACCGTCAGCTTCCTGGTCGCGATGACCAACGGCCTACTGGTCGACATCGTTTCCTACATTATCGCCAAACGGCGCACGGCAGGGACGGTGAACCCGCGCAAGGTGCAACTCTCCTTCACCTGCTGGGCCGTCGCGTTCGGCGGCGCGTTTGCCTACGGATTCATCTCAATGAACACCCGGCAGTCCGAACCGCCCGCCTATTACCACGGTCCAGTGGTGGCGATCATTCAAACCAACGTCGATCAGGACAACAAGCGCCGCCCCACGCCGAAGTCGATGGAAGCCAGTTGGCAACGGCTGGCGTCGATGACACGTCAGGCGGCGCGGCACACACCCAAGCCGGACGTGATCGTTTGGCCGGAGACGATGGTGCCCGCGCCGCTGAACGCCGAAGCCGTCGCCAGTTTGAAGGTGTTGGCCAAGCGTTGGCGCACGATCACGGTGGAGGAGTTGTCGCAGTTGTCAAACGCGGCACAATACAAGGAACACGCGGCGAAACTGAACATGACGCTGGAAGAATACCGCGACTATCGCGCCACCGTGCGCGAGTTGCAGGTGTCGATGGCCCAGCGTGTCAGCGATCTGGTCAAAGAGGTGAACACGCACGTGATCGTCGGCGCGCAGGCTGAAGAGGACGATCCCACGCAGGGCTCACTCGGTTACCGCCGATACAACTGCGCGTACCTCTATCTGCCCGACGGTTCGCAATCGATCCGCTACGCAAAAATCTACCGCGTGCCTTTCGGTGAATACGTGCCGTGGGTCGAGGACTGGCCCTGGCTGAAGGAACTGTTCCTCAAATACATCAGTCCGATTGCCAATGACTACACGTTGACGCCCGGCACGCAATACACGGTGTTCGACATTCCGTACCGCGATCACGCCGGCGAAGAAAAAAGTTTTCGCGTAACGACGCCGATCTGTTTTGAAGACGCGGTCGCGCGGTTCTGTCGACGGATGGTGTATGACGACGACGGCAAGCGTTGCGACGTGATGTTTAACCTGACCAACGACGGCTGGTACGCCGGCAGCCATCAGGGGCCGCAGCATTTTCAGATCGCGGCGATGCGGTGCATTGAGAATCGTGTGCCGATGGCGCGGGCGGTGAACACCGGCGTCAGCGGGTTCATCGCCTCGGACGGACGCGTCGGCCCGATTGTGGAAGTGGACGGTTTAACGCAACAGGTGGCCGGCTTCGAGGTGCACCGGCTGGAGCGGGACGACCGCGGAAGCCTGTTCGCTGTGGTCGGCGTCGTGCCGATTTCCCTACTGGCGATCAGCACGGGCGTGCTGGTGCTGATCGGCGTGATTCAGCGGAAAAAGGTGCGTTGAAGCGGTCTTTAAACACCAGCGTCGGCGGTGAATTGGGAAGCGCTGTTCAGCTTTGCACCCGGATCGGCATTCATACCGGGAGTCGGGGCCTCATCGCGATTTGACAAGTCCTGTGCGCCAAGGTGATAATGCACCTCCCCCGTGGAATGCCCGAATCCAAAATGGTGGGCGGGCAGCGTCGAATTTTTCCTTCGTCCCTCTTTCCAGGAGGTCAGCTTTGAATATTCTGACCAAGGTATTTGTGGTGCTGATGTGCATCTTTTCGATCGCATTGGTGGCTTTGGTGGTTCCCTATGCCGCGAACGTGGAGAACTTGAGCGAGCAGCGCGACTCCTTCCAGAACGCCGCCGCCGCCGCCCGCGCCGACGCCGCACTGGCGCAACAACGCATCTCCGACGGCATCAAGGAAAAGCTGAATGAAATCAGCGACCTGAAAGCCCAACTTGACGCCGAGAAAGCCGCCTCCCTCGGCCTCAAGAGCCAGATCACCAGTCTTGAAGCCGAAGTCAAACGACAGGAAGGCACCGTTCGCAGCCACGAAGCGACGATCGCCAGCCAGACCTCGACTGTCGCACAACTGACAGGCATTCAGACCGACCTTCGCGCCGAGTTGACCAAGCGCCGGCAGGAAACGGTCGACCTGACCAAGAAAGCAATCGAACTGGAAGCGGCCAACAACGAACTGACCACCGCGCGGGATACCCTCCGTCGGCAGGTTCGCCTCAACCAGGAAACCATCGCGGCGCTCAACAAGGAATTGACCGAGGTCAAGGAAATCCTTGCGACTCGCCCACCGGCTGACGATAACGTAAGCAACACATCGGATGACAACAGAGGCGTCCAGCCTACGCACACCATTCGCGGTCAAGTCTCAGCCGTGTCGAAGGCTGGTGAAGACATCACACTCGCTCAGTTGAACATCGGCTCGGTCGCCGGCGTCAAAAACAAGATGGAATTCATCATCCACCGCAACAGCGAATACCTCGGCACGCTGGTGATCACCACCGTCGACGAGCAGAACTCGGCCGGCACACTGCGAACCGTCCGCTCCGGCGCGACGATCAACGCAGGCGATCAGGCGATCGCCGGTCCGATCGGCCGCTGAGTCACTCCAAGCAAGCACACTGCAAGACGGTGTAACTTCACCCAAGACCTCAACTGGGAGCCCTCCCATGAACGAGAAACGCGTCGTTCCCGCACGAGCCAACGTATACACAGTGTTGTCCGCCATCGCCTGCATCGCGTTGATCGCCGCCAGTGTCTTTATCTTCATGCGAAGCAAGGATCTGACCGGCCAGGACAACCCGTTCTACGTCGTACCGCTGACCCAAGACCAGAAGTCAGTGCGAACCGGCTCGTAAGTCCGCCGGCTTCAGGGCCATCTACGACAGACAGTCGACCACAATCGGAATGACTGCTCGCCGTCCGGCCGTGTTTCGCATCGCGGCGAAACCCATTGGCAAACCCTGCGTGCCCGCTATAATGGCGGGCACGTTTTATTTTGGGCATTGGAGCCCTTCTCAAATTCGGGCGATGGAGCGCCACGTTGATCGACCTGTTCGGTCCCATTTCAATCCATCAATCATCCGGCAATTTTTCGTCGGAACGATGCAACGCCAACCGCCTGCGGTTTAGCGTACTTGTCATTCAACGCAACATTTTCGCTTCGCAGTCCACCCGGCTAAGCCGCGAGCGGCGGCCGTACTCGATCAAGGGGAATCCGCTTGTTTCTTGACAAGCTTCTAGGCTGGTTTAGCGTCGATATGGGCATCGACCTCGGCACGTGCAACACGCTCGTTTGTGTGCGTGGCCAAGGCATTGTGCTCAACGAGCCCAGCGTCGTCGCGGTGAAAAAAGGCACGAATCAGGTACTACAGTTGCGCGACGGCTATGCGGTCGGCTGGGTCGCGAAAGAGATGCTCGGCAAAACGCCAGGCTCCATCAGTGCCATCCGCCCGCTCAAGGACGGTGTGATCTCCGACTTTGAAATCACTGAAGCGATGCTCGCGTATTTCATCGGCAAGGTGAACGGTCGGGGCCCGTTCATGCGGCCGCGCGTGGTCATCGCCGTACCCAGCGGCATCACTGCTGTTGAAAAACGCGCGGTACTCGATTCCGCCGAGCGTGCCGGCGCACGGCGCGTCTACCTCGTGGAAGAACCAATGGCCGCCGGCATCGGCGCCAAACTGCCCGTCGTCGAAGCGACGGCGAGCATGATCGTCGACATCGGCGG
>JANQKH010000591.1 GCA_028281215.1 Phycisphaeraceae bacterium
CGCGTTAACGAGCGCCGTCGCCACGCTTGTGCGGCAGAACGAAATCGCTTCGCTGACCATGCGAGCAAATTCGTTGACCCGTTCGGGATGCATCTGCCGGCTCGGTACGTGCGGCACGAGCACCGTGCCTTGCGTTAAGGTGGCCGCTTGTTTTTCAAATCGCCGAAGCAGTTCGCCGCGATTCATTTCATTGTCGGCGAAGATGACCCAAGGCCGACCGAGCCAATGACTGTGATCGATCCGTTCCAACACCGCACGCAGGATCGCCAGGTCGGGCTCGAACACCACGACGAGGCATTCGTGGTCCACCTGCTCGACCAGTTTGGCGACGTGGTAACCGAGGCCGAACCCGAGGCAGACAATGCCGGCGTGCTTGGCCAAGTCAACGTTCGCCAATGTTTTGTCCGCCTCAGCGAGTGGATCAAATCGGCTGGCGAGGGAAATCCGTTTGCCAGCGTTGTCGATCGAAGCCGTCAGCGGACCGGCGCGGGACTCGGACCATTCCAATGAGGCGGGTGTTGTCTCGCGCAAGCGGCGCGCGAGTTCGGTCTCCGTTACCGCCAGGGCGGTCAGGTTGGTTTCGAGAATGTCGGAAGAAGAATTCATATCGTATCTATCGTTATCGGAGCGGGCATAGATTCTTCTGCATTGGTTTGGCTTCACATTCGGCAGGACACACGTCCTGCCAGACGCTCGTCCCACCCGGAGCGTGGAGCAAGCGCCTAGGATGATGGATATGACACTGGCAGATCCCCCGTTTCTGGAGCACTTTTTATTTGAGAATCCCTGGCCGGTGTCGGCGGCGCTGGCAGCGGTCGGGCTATCGCTGCTCTGGTTGGCGCGACAACGCGGCAACCCCCGACATGCAACACTGGGCGCCATTGGCGTGCTGCTTGCGATTGCGGTGATTGTGTTGTCGGCCGTCGTCACCACCATGCGCGAACAAGCCGTGCGGCAGACCGAGCAACTCGTCGAAGCCATGAATCCGTTGCGAATGAACAAAATTCGCGCGGTGGTGGACGAACGGGTGTCACTATCGGGCGGCGATGAAGTGCGATCGGGCCGGTCGGTTTTCGCCGGCATTGAGGCCGCCGCCGATTCCCGCCTCGGCGTCGAGAGTCACACCATCAAGAGCATGGATGCGGAACTGGTCGTCGACGGACATGTGCGCGTGATGTTCGACGTGTTGACGATCGGCAGGGGCGGGCGGCGGGTCATCACGCGCTGGCTGTTGGACTGGCGTCGTTCGTCGAGCGAGGGGCCGTGGAAACTGGTTGCCATCCGCTGGCTGCCCAGCACCGACACCATGATCGGCATACAACCGCAAATGGGGTTCATTCCCCATCACCCAACCGATGATCCCTAATGCGAACCTGCACATCACGCTATGATGGAAGCCCATGAAAACGATTAATACACTCATCGCCCTGACCGTTTGTTGCGCCCTGTGGTCCACAGCCATCGCGGCGGATGCTGCCGACTCACCGGCGAAAGAGGCCGCAATTGATCTTCGGCCGCGCTTCAAAAGCGAGGCGTCGGCGAAGTATTCCATCTGGTCCAGCCGCAAACAGGTCGCGACCCTTTCCCTTGCCGGACGTGAACGGACACTGGAAACCACGCTCGAAACCGAAGGCGAAGTGTTATGGAAAGTCGAACAGATCAACGCCGATGGCTCAGCCGAGTGCACCATGACGTTGCTGTGGATCAAGTCCACGGCGTCGAGCGGTGAGAAGACGTTGACCAATGATTCGCGGAAGGATTCGGGCGATACCGAGGCGTTTCACCAGATGTTGCAAGCGATGGCCAACGTGCCGTTAACCGTGACCGTCAACGCCGACGGTAGCATCGCCAAAGTGACCGGCATGAACGCGATGCAGGCGAAGGTTGAAGAACCCAAAATGATTCCGGACGAGTTAGACTTCAAGGAGACAGCCTCAGACCTGGCGTTCATTTCCTCCGCCATCGCCGGCGCCAAAGTGGCCAGCACGTGGGACAACGAGGAAGCTTGGAACCATGAACTGGGCAAGTTGCAGTACCAGACCAAATACGAAGTGAAAGCGATTGAGCGTATCGCCGGGATTCCGGTTGCGACGGTGACCGGCAAATCGCGCATCCAATTGGATGTGGATCAGTCGAAATTCCCACCCGGCGTTACACCGGAGATTCGGATGTCCGAAGGCGAAGCGAACACGCAGATCATGTTCGACCTGAGTCGACACGAAGCGATCGGCCGACACTCCACTCAGCGGACCGTCATCGAAGTCAACATCCCGATCCAAGGCAAGGTCATGAAGCGCGTCGAGGAGCAGACGGTCAAAAGCCAGGCGTTGCGTATCGAAGAGAAGTAAACGCATGCCCATTGCCGCCATCACCAAATATCAAAGACAACGTTTGATCAGGTGTCGCACGGCACCGTCGATGTCGACATGGGTGACGTCGAACACGACATCGGCGACGGCTTGGTAGACCGGCTCGCGCTGATGGAGCACGGCGATGATTTCCTCGACACCGCCGCCATGGGACGTCAGATTTGGTCGTGTTTCAGCGCTTCGGGAATCGGCGTTGATTCGCTGCAACAGCACTTCGGGCTCGCATTTCAGGTAAATTCGCCGGGCGTTGGCGTTTTCCACGGCCTCCCGCGCGCCGGCTTCCATCAACGTGCCGCCACCGAGACCGATGATGTGATCCGATCGGCTACACAGTTCACGCGCTACTTCCACTTCCGCCTCGCGCCATTTCGCCTCGCCGTGCTGTTCCCAGATCGCGGCGATGGAAGGGTTGTCAAATCGCTTGCAGGTCAGGTCATCCACGTCAACAAAAGTTTTCCAAAGTTGGTCGGCCAACAGTTTGCCGATGGTGGTCTTGCCGCAGCCGCGGTAGCCGATCAAAATGATGTTGGACGGAGATTCCATCGCGGGATTGTATCGCCTGTGGACAATCGCTCCACCAAGGGTGGAAGTCCTACAAT
>JANQKH010000597.1 GCA_028281215.1 Phycisphaeraceae bacterium
CGACAATCAGCGGCACTTCCTCCAACAGATCCTGGAGATGATCCGGCAGGTCGGCGATCGTCTGCGACAATCGTCGGTCAAAGTGCTCGCGTTCGTCGTGTGTCATTGGCCGAAACTGAACATGGCGTTGCGGTCCGCGCCGAGGATGCCGCCGTCGTTGGCTTTGAACAGGTCGTCGGACACGTCGTTGACCGCAGGCACCGGCGTTCCGCCGGCGTTTGAGACAGTGCCGCCCATTCTGAGGGTCTGTGGTCCCATCACGCCGGAATTCTCGAAGGTGACGTGGTTGTCATTCCATGCCACATTGCCCTGCCACGCCGTCGATTGGCCGGAGGTGTCTTCGGTGAAGAGGCTGGTGGTTTTCATCGTGGAGTCGATGGCTTTACTGCGGTCGGCGACGACGGGCGCCTGGCTGTTCATCGTCTCTTTCCATTCCTCACGCCTCCCTTCGTTTCCCTGTTCGTTGCCGAACTGCAACAGGGCATAGGAGTAATCCGCTCGCGTGATCGTGTGCGAGGAAGACACAGCCGGCGCCATCGTCTTCGACTCTTTTTCTACCGGCGAGATGATGTATTCAGTGGTAAAGAACTCACCGTTCAACAGGATGGCGTAAACCGCGGAAATATCAGTGTTAGAGGGTGCTGCAGCGCCGTATTGTGTCGCCGACGGTGCGATCGCGTTGATCGCTTTGCCCGAGCCGGCATCCAGGCCCGGGTAAAAACCGTTGTTCCCTTGGGCGAACAGGACAAAGGCCTGTTGCACACCGCGTACCTGGGTGCCGTTCTGCATGCGAATGGCGGTCTGCCGGGCGCTGCTGAGCCCAGACCCACAACCGACCAGCCATGAACCGGTCAGCAACGAAACAACCAGCACCACCACACACGCATCTTTTAAACTGAATCGTGACATGAGTTACCCCGTATATCAAAAGGGAAAAAGAAGGATACACAACCGACATCGTAACTCCCTCGGTGGCCATCAACAAGGCTATGTCTCGGCAGCATGCATTCAACTGGTGCGAACGCAAGATGTGCCATGGCTCGCTTGTCAAGCCGTGATTCAACGGAACGACTGCACGGCTGGGCAAGCCAGCCATGGCACACTTTTGCACGTTAACAAACAGACACGATCGCCCTGCTCACGGCGCCTCAAGCCGCAAGACCACCGGATGGTAATTCTGCTGGTCGATACCACACAGATAGAAATGCCCGGCCGCATCGCGCGCGACTGAGCCATAGAGAAGGTGCCGGATTGTGGGTCGGCCGTCGGGGTAGGCGAAATACAACCGGTGCGCCGACGACGCGCCGGTGTCCAGGTCGTACACCACCCATTCGATGCCGCCACGCGTATGACTGCACCCCATGACAAACTGATCGCCCGCCGGTGAGAATAGCGACGGAATATATTGTCGCCCGTGCGGATGCATGTAACCAATAGGTTTTACATCGGCGGCCATCGAACCGAGCACGTTTGGATACACGCGATAGAGATAGCCTTCCGCCGTGATAAAGACGATCGAATGATCCAGCATGGGTTGAAAGCCGACGATGCCGTGTCCGTCTGGTTTGTCGCCATAGTGTTCGAGCGGCGTTTCGGCGACGGTCTTCAGAGACGCGTCTAATTCCACGAGCCACGCGCGGCCAGTCTTGCCGCCGTTGTTCAACGTAAATCGAGACACGTAGACATGGTCGCGTTGATCGCTAAAAAAGTTGCGGGAGATGTGGCCGCCTTCGCTGCCGATGCGCACCGAGCGCCACGTTTCGGCCGCGATGTCGTACTGATACACGACATGGCCCCAGTACCCCAATGCGTAGAGTTTGTTACCGCTGCCGCTGGACAAAGCGATCAAACCTTCCGGCGCAGCGCCAAGATGCTCCCACGTCATGTCCGGCATGCGCAGCCGCCACAAGTGTGAACCCCATTTGGACAACGCATTGGTTTTTGCGTTCTCACCCATCTCATCCATCGATGTGAAATACAAGTGCCCGTCGCGCGCCTGCACGATACGCGAGTGAATCTTGATTTGACTGACACCAGGATGATCAAGGCCGGCTTGTTCCAGCGCGGTCACCACGTCACCGCGCGGTGTGAACTTGTCGTGGTGCGGATCGTATTCCACGAGCACGGCACTGCCGTCCCCGCGCTGCGATACGCCAAACCACAGATGCCCGCGCGCGTCCCGACCCATCGCACCCCAGATCGCATCGCAACCGTTCAACTTGGGGAACTCCAAAATGGACACCGACGGCGCGCGACGCAGATCACGACTCGGCTGTGCGAAGAACGCGCCGTCCGGCCGCCACGGCGACGGCTTGATCACCTCGCCACCCTTCCCGTTGCGATCACCTGAACCCGGTTGAACCACGGACACGCCTGTGTGATTGGCCCGTTGCGGCGTCACCTCAACCGACCCTTCGGACTTTTGCGGCTCGCGGGTCAAGACATAAAACATCCCTGCACCGATGGCGAGCACACCACAGGCCAAGCCGAACCAGACCATCATGGTCCGCCGCACCTCCCCGCTTGAAGGCCGGGGCGGCCGATACGATTCGATCTCCGAATGACTGTCCACATCTCGCTCCCGTGAGAAGATGTTTATTGTAACCGACGGGGTCGAGAATCTGATTGAAATCGAACGATGCAACACCTCTGTCATGGACGCGGCAAAGGACTTGGTCCCCGCATAAGCCATTGCCACAAAATGTGTTACATTTTATCAAGCCGGTCCCAACAGCTATGATCCAGTCTTCGATCCGGCCGACAAGTGAGATCTCCCACTTTTCAACGTTGCCATCAGCGCCTTCCGGTCAAGGAAACTATGAATCGCCGTTTAGAATAGATGGTTCAACAAACACGTCACCGCGACGTATTCCGCCCTGCTCCGAAGGGATTGTCCATGCTCCGACTCGCAC
>JANQKH010000600.1 GCA_028281215.1 Phycisphaeraceae bacterium
GTCAGCAAGGTGGCCAACAGGGCGGTCAGCAAGGTGGCCAACAGGGCGGTCAGCAAGGTGGCCAACAGGGCGGTCAGCAAGGTGGCCAACAGGGCGGTCAGCAAGGTGGCCAGCAGGGTGGCCAACAGGGCGGTCAGCAGGGTGGCCAGCAAGGCGGTCAACAGGGTGGCCAGCAAGGCGGCCAACAGGGTGGCCAGCAAGGCGGCCAACAGCAGGGCAGCCCCGAGCCGGGGCAGCAGGCCATCGCCAAAGCGATTCAAGAGCAGAAAAAAGCCGAGCAGAACTTGGGCAAAGGCAAAGGCGCCGACGCTCAGAAAAACGAAGAAAAAGCACTCGACAACTTGAAGCAGGCTTTGGAAGACCTCAAGAAGGAACGCGATCGCATCGCCAAGCTTCCGCCTGAGCATCAGGAAAAGATGGCCAAGGATCAGGACAAGACCGCCGACGACGCAGCCGACCTCGCCAAGCGCATGGCACAGGCGCCCGCGCCGTCAGGCAGCGAAGGCCAAGGTGGTGAAGGCCAGGGCGGTGAAGGTTCGCAGTCCCAAAGCGGCCAGCAGCAACCCGGCCAGCAGCAGATTCAGCAAGCTCAACAGAAAATGCAACAAGCGTCCGGCAACCTTCGTAAGCCGAACAATCCAAAAGCTCAGAAGAACCAGAAAGAAGCCATCAAGGATTTGCAACAGGCGCGCGACGAAATCGAAAAGCGACTGGCGCAACTCCGCAAGGACATTCAGGAAGAACTGCTCGCCGCACTCGAAGCGCGTTTCCGCGAGATGCTCGCCCGGCAGAAACCACTGACCAACGAGACGGCCGACTTCTACGAACTGTCCAAGCAGAAGGATCTCGAGCGCATCCAGAAACTCGCCATCGCCAACATCGCCAAGGAAGAACAGGTGCTCGCCGAGATGGCGCAGTCCGCGCTCGACATCATTAAGGAAGATGGCACGACCGTGGTCTTCCCGCGCATCGTCGAGCGTTTGCGTGACGACCTGTTCGCCGTCGCCGAACGGATTAAAGCGGAAGAAATCGGCGGCTTCACACACGCGATGCAAAAGGAAATCGAACGCACGTTGCAGGATCTGATCGAAGCGCTTGAACGAGCACAGGAAGTCAACGAGCAGCAGCAACAGCAACAACAGCAGCAACAGCAACAGGGCCAGCAGCAGCAACCGCCGCTGGTCCCGGAGTCGGCGGAATTGAAATTGATCCGCGCGGCCCAGCAGCGGGTGAACCGGTTGACCAAAAGTTTCGACGAGAATCGGTCCAACCGGCTCAGCGACCGTGACAAGAAAGCGGTGACCGATATCGCCCGCCGTCAGGAAGAGGTCTACGAAATGGCCGAAGATATTGTGGAGAGCGCGCCGGCCGTGATTTTGCCCGAATAACCGGATTATCCCGATTCCACGCCGGCTGACTGAGAGTTTGACGCCGGTTTAACGTATGATGTGATTCAACAGATTCCCACAACGCACACACCAGGAGCGTTTCCATGAAAACACGTATCGCACTGACATGCTTGATCGCTGTCGCCCTGAGCGGCAGCGTGCAGGCAGCCGACCTGATCGTGCCGTCGTTGCCCTACCGGCCGGCGGGACCCGACAAGGTGCTGGCCGGCTTCATGCAGACCATGCTCAAGGACAAGAGCCTGTCCGCCAAGCAACGCGCCGACGTGCTCGGAAAAATCCAGCGCGCTGAAAAGCTCGGCGATCCCGATATCGCGATCACCGAAAGCCTGATGGCGATCTCACCCGATTTCGCCAAGGCGCTTAGCCTGCTCGGCGATGAAGACATCGCCGGCGCCAAGACGTTGCTTGCCAAACTGGCGAAATCGGACAACGCCTATCTCGCGGCCAACGCCGAGTTCTTCCTCGCCCGCGCTTACATCGCGGAAGAACGTTACGAGGACGCACTGCCCCTGTTCAAAAGTTTGGCCGGTCCGGAAAAGAGCGACAAGACGCTCCACGCCGGCGAAGCGCTTTTCTACAAGGGCGTCTGCCAGAACAACCTGATTGACCGGGCCGATGCGCTCGTGTCGTTCACCACGTTCCTGCGCCAGAACGCCAATGCGTCCGAGCGTTTGCTCGTCGGTGCTCAGCACATGGTCGACGAACTTCGCCTGATCGAAGACGGCTCGCTTTGGGACGTGCAGACCCGCATGGACTTCTCCCGCCGTCACCTGGACTTGGAATGGACCGACGATCCGACCCAGACCCAGCAAACGACCATCATCACCATGCTCGACAAGCTTATTGAAGAGGCCGAGCGGAAAGAAAACTCCGGCGGCTCGTGACAGGGTGGCGGTGGTGGCTCTGGTCAGGGCCAAGGACAAGGACCGGCACAAGGTAACAATCAACCCAACAGTCCCGCACAGCAGTCAACGGCTCCGGCCGGTGCGGCACGCGAAGGCGCGCTCAGTCGAATCACCCGCGGCAAAGCCGGTGACTCGTGGGGCAACCTGAAAGAAAAAGAAAAACAGGAAGTGATCAACGCGTTCAAAGCCAAGTTCCCCGCCCGCTATCGCAAAGCGGTTGAGGAATACTACAAGAAACTCCAGGAAGGCCAAGGCGCGCTGGATTGATGCTATTCAAGTTTGAATCACAAGAGGCCGCGGCAAGTGTCGCGGCCTCTTTTTTATTTGGAGAGAAGCGATTCAACCCTAGACGCCATTCCGGGCTCTTCACTCAGTACAAGGTACTGCCGCAGGAGTTCAAGGTAGTCACGCTCTTGAATGATGATTCCGTCGACCTGTGGATCGCCGTATCCTGCAATAACCTCGACGCAGCCCGCCGGTATGTGCGCGAAGTCAGGGTCTTTGGCAGGGTAATTGACGGCAAAATAACCATTGGAATCCCCGTAACCCTGCTGACACTGAGCAAACTTCACCAAGTCTTCCTGGTTTTGGCAGTGGCGCATCGCATCAAGCGCTGCTTTGAATCCAGCGCTATTGGGTTCAACCGTGAATTGGAATTCCGGTGGGTTGCCAGGCGTATGAACAACCGTGAAAGAATTCATAGCTCGTCGGTAAAGAATGCGGACAGATCAACGCGTTTGCCTTCCACTTTCACGCCTTCGTCAGCCAAGAGGTCAGCCTTCTTCTCCAGTCCAAACGCGTAGCCCGTTAGTTTCCCATTGCTGCCGACCACGCGGTGGCAGGGCACTTTGGGGGCGTAGGGGTTGCGGTTCATTGCGTTGCCGACGGCGCGGTAGGCCGTGCTGCCCAACTTGCGGGCGATCGCGGCGTAGGTGGTCACCCTGCCTTTGGGGATCCGCATCGTGATCGCCCATACTTTTTCGTTGAAGTTCATGTCGTCGTGCAATTGGCCGTCGAGAATCTTCGCCTCGAATACGCTGATCGGTGTCTGTGTGCTCATGCCCGGATTGTAGGGCTCCGACCGGCAAATCGGCAGCGGGAATTTACCCTTCCAGTGCGCAATTCATTCGATCGTCGCCAATGTAAAAGCACGCCACTACAATGCGATCTTGCCTGATGTAGCGATCCAACCTGAATCGGCGGACTTGCCAACGTCGCCTGAGGCGACCCGCTTGCACTTTCTCGCCGCGAGAAAGCTTTGTCGTGAGCGGTCGCCGAATCTGTTCTTCGCCAGTCATCAGTTGGATCGGCCGCGGCGGGGTGTGGTATATGCGCTGCACGCCGTGGCGCAGCAACTCGCCGAGATCATGGGCAAACCGCAACTCGACGCCGGTGGATCGTGCGGGACCGGTGGCTGCGCGTCCGGCGGATGCGAAGGCGAATCGATCGATCAGCGGCGAAATGTCTGCCTCGCAGTGATCGACCACCTCGGGCAGGGACTGCCCACCGGCAAGCCTGAACTGGATGCCTACCTCGATGTAAACCCGACCGCCGGTGCGCTGCGCCCGCTTTGGGAACGTTTTGTCAATGGGCTGGCGACGGAGTTGTCCACTGCGCGGTTTGCCACCTGGAAGCGCGTTCGCCGAACGTTTGATGACTCGGCCGGTTCATTGGCGCTGATGGCCATGCAATGGCTTGCCCATCCTTCGCACGAACACAACGTTGAACCGGCGTTCGAGCAGCAAGCGCGGGCAGCCGGCATCGCCGTGCGACTGATGCGCGCGGTCGCGGCGATCGGTGATGATTGGCGGCAGGGGCGATTGCTTCTTCCGCTGGATGATCTGGTCAGGCAGAAGATCAAGCTGTCGGAATTTCCCACCTATGTATCGAACCAATCGGTGACGAATGGCGACGCAACTTCGCGGTGGGCTGCGTTGATGGCATGTGAGTCCATTCGCATGGCCGATCTGCTCCGTGGGGCGGCGCTGGGTTTGGCGTCGTTGCAAGACGATCGTTGTCGGCGGTTTGCCGCGGCCTGGCTGGTCTTTGAGGTGGATGCGTTCACACGGTTGCTGGCGGCCGGCGGCGATCCGTTCGCCCATCGCGCGGCCACTTCTACCTGGCGCCGCATCCGACTTACGCGGCGGGCGCACCGGTTGGCGGTCGACCCCAATAGCATTGAATCGTTGTTGCAAACGTGGCCGATTTGAATGCGATACGATTCAGGCGTTACGTCGTGCGAGCCGTCGCACCCCGGGGCGCGGCCGCGCCTTCGCCTGTGCAGTTCAACACCGCTTCGACAAATCGTTCACCGCGCTGCTCGAAGTTGGTGAACTGGCCCCACGATGCGCAGCCGGGGCTCAGCAGAACCACGTCACCATCCGCCACGCGCGACACCGTTGCTTCCACGGCGCGGTCCAGCGTTCCACATCGAATGACCTCGGCCGACCCTTGCGCT
>JANQKH010000619.1 GCA_028281215.1 Phycisphaeraceae bacterium
ATGGATGGGCACCCGTCCTTCACTGAGCGGCCCGAACGGCGTGCCGGTTACGGTGGACGTCGGCTACGGTCATCACCCCACCGAAGTGCTTGCTACGCTCAAGGCGTTGCACGATCACTACCAACCGAATCGATTGATCTGCGTGTTCCAACCGCACCAGCACAGCCGCACACGCTTTTTGCTGGAAGAGTTCGCCGACAGTTTCAACAATGCCGACATCGTAATCGTACCGCACATCTACTTCGTGCGCGACAGTGAACAGGAACGGCACGCGGTCCGCGCGGCGGATTTAGTGGACCGCCTGCGCACGCGCGGCCGCAAGGCGTACCACGTCTACCCGTTCGAGGCGATTGTCGAACACTTGGAACTGCAAGCCCAACCGGGCGACCTGATCGTGACCATGGGCGCCGGTGACGTGTGGCGCGTGGCGGAGTCGTTCTTGCGATAGTTCAAAACCGAGAAGGAGATCACGGGAACGCAGCGCCACAAACTTAGCCGCGGGGCTTGCCTCGCGCTCACGCGCTGCCCAGATCAAAGAACCACCTTCGCCCTCATCCCCTCACGCGTCGCAGGCGACGCGGCTAAGTTGAACCCGTTCATCTCCGGCACCCGGTACTCGTTCATTCGCTACAATCGCCCGCCTCATGAGTGACGCCGATATCCAACCCGTGGTCACCCGATTCGCCCCCTCGCCAAGTGGCGCGTTGCACGTCGGCGGTGCGCGGACCGCGCTGTTCAACTGGGCGTTCGCACGCAAACATCGCGGCCGATTTATCCTGCGCATCGAAGACACCGATCAGGCGCGCTCGTCCGCCCAATCCACGCGCGGCATCATCGATGACATGATCTGGCTCGGCATCGATTGGGATGAAGGCCCCGACCCCGAAACCGACGACCCGTACCCGATCGAAAGCCAACTCGGCGACGCCGGCCCCTACTTTCAAAGCCAGCGGCTGGACATTTACCGCGCGCATCTGCAAAAACTGATCGATTCCGGACGGGCTTACGAATGCTTCAAAACTAAAGATGAACTCGACGCCGACCGCGCCGCCGCGAAGGCGAAAAAACGCGACTACAGATACGACCCGACCGACATGCTCAACGCCAGCGACGCCCAGAAGCAGGCGTGGCGCGATGAAGGTCGGCCAAGCGTCTGGCGGTTTCGCGCACCCGGCAAAGACATCACCGTCCACGACGAAGTGCTCGGCGAAGTCACCGTCACAGCCGCACAGTTGGACGACTTGATCATCTTCAAGGCCGACGGATTTCCGACGTACCACTTCGCCGTCGTGGTCGACGATGCTTTGATGGGTGTAACGCACGTCATTCGCGGACAAGAACACCTGAACAACGCACCGAAGCATGTGGCGCTGATGGAAGCGCTGGGCTTCGACCGCCCGAAATTCGCACACCTCCCGCTCATCTTCAATCCGGATGGTTCGAAGATGAGCAAACGGGACAAGGCGAAAGCGGCGCGGCATCTATTCGATCAAATACCACAAAGTGAGCGCGACGCATTTATTGAAGATGCGATATGGTTCAGTACTGTTGGAACGCCGGATGATGAGAAAGATGCCCGTCATGTAGAAATAACTGGTCGGCTGGAGATGTTCCTCGACAAGAGGAGCGATGACTTATTCATTGCGATTCTTTTAGCTCAACGATTAAAAGCAAATCTCCCCGAAATCGACGTAATGGATTTCCGTGAAAACGGCTACCTGCCCGAAGTCCTCG
The DNA here is from genome assembly GCA_028281215.1 of Phycisphaeraceae bacterium. Classification (GTDB taxonomy): domain Bacteria; phylum Planctomycetota; class Phycisphaerae; order Phycisphaerales; family Phycisphaeraceae; genus JANQKH01. Next base: position 1,735 of record JANQKH010000619.1, read on the forward strand.
TCAACTACCTCGCCCTGCTCGGCTGGAACCCCGGTGAAAACCACGAACGCTTTGACCAGACGTTCCTCGCACACGAGTTCAGTCTCGAGCGTGTGGGCAAATCGAATGCGAAGTTCGATCGCGACAAACTTCGTGCGTTCAACGCTGACTCGATTCGTGAACAGTTGTCGATGGACAACTTCGAATCCAAGGTGCGCGATCTGGTCAAACTCAAACCGCAATACCAGAAATACGTCGACGTGCTCAGCGATCAGTTTTCCAACTTCACCGCACAATACCAGGTACGCTCCGTGACGGTGGAAGATCCTTACGTGCAGGGCGCGTTCTTTGTAGCCGACGATGATGCCATCGTGTTCGACGACAAGGCGGTTAAAAAAGTGCTGCATAAAAACGACGGCGAAGGCTTGACCTGGCTCGCGAAATTTCACGACGAACTGACGAAACTCGAACCCTGGACCGGCGAAGCGGCGCACAGCCTGATCAAAACGTTTTGTGAAACCAACGAAATCGGCATGGGCAAAGTCGCCCAGCCCCTGCGCGTGGCGATCAGCGGCGGCACCGTGACGCCGCCGATCGACGCCACACTGGAAATCCTCGGACGCAACCGCACACTCCAACGCATCGCGCGATGCATCAAAGTGTGCGCCAATCCCTGACGCCTGCTGCCTGCCGCTTGCCCCTCACCCCCGACCCCGAGAAAACCCATGCCCCTGATCGTCACTGGAAGTATCGGTATCGATTCGATTCAAGCCCCGACCGGCGACGCCGACGATGTGCTCGGCGGTTCGTGCACGCACTTTGCCGCCGCGGCGAGTTTTTTCACCAAGGCGCGCATCGTCGCCGCCGTCGGTGACGACTTTCCCGAACATCATCTGGCGACCATGGAGCAGTTCAACGTGGATCTGGCCGGCCTTGAAAAACGCGCCGGCAGCAAGACGTTTCGCTGGCGGGGCAAGTACCACGAAAACATGAACGACCGTGACACGCTGGAAGTTGATCTGAACGTCCTCGCCGAAGCGCTACCGCCGGTGCCCGAGGATTACAAAAACAGCCAGTATGTGTTTTTGGCGAACACGCACCCGGCTGCGCAGTTGGACATGCTCAATCAGTTTCCCGGGCGCCGGCTTTCCATCGCCGACACGATGGACTTGTGGATCGAAACCGAGCGAGAAAGCCTGCTTGAACTGCTTTCCAAAATCGACGGCCTCGTGCTTAACGATTCCGAAGCAATCATGCTCACCGAAGACAGCAACACGGTGCGAGCGGCCGACAGAATCCTGGAAACCGGGCCGAAGTTTGTCGTCGTGAAGAAAGGCGAACACGGCGCGTTTCTCGTGCATCAGGACGGCCACGTCGTGTTACCGGCGTTTCCCGCGCGGAACGTCGTCGATCCGACCGGCGCGGGCGACAGTTTCGCCGGCGGCATGATGGGCTGCCTCGCCGCGACCGGCGACCTGTCCATCGACGGCCTGCGCCAAGCCATGGCGTACGGCACCATCGTCGCCAGCTTCAACATCGAATCGTTCAGCCTCACCCGGCTGACCGAAATCGAACGCGGTCACATCGATGAACGATTGGAACAGTTCCGCCAGATGACCGTCATCGGCGCGTGAACATGTGCGATCGCGTGTTGCAGCAGTAGGCGCGAACCTTCGCGCCTAACGATGGTTCGCTGCCCGCGCTTCGGTAATCCGTCGCATTCGGGCGCGATGCCCCGCTTCGTCGATCTGATCCACCAGCCGCACCGCGTTGCCGGCGGTATTGAATCCCTGCGTCGTCAACTTCATCACCGATTGACCGGCGTGCGTGCCCAAGTCGGCCGCGCCCTTAGCCAGATTAATCCCGCCATGCGCGACGCGCACACCGCCGTGCGCCAAATCGACTGTTGCTTTCGCAGCGCCGACCGTCAGGCGTCCCGCACCGCCGACCACATCAATCGTTCCCTTGACCGCACCACAACCGGACATGCACAACACAGCCGCAACCGCGCACGCCGCCCACCACTGCCTCCAGAACATTCTCATCACTTGCCTCCTGCGGAGCAGAACATGCTCCAATCGAACCAGACGATATAACCGCGACGGACGCAAATGGGTGAACGAAAACGCCCGCCGAATTGGAAGGGATGACTCCGCCAGCCCAAATATATACTTGTGTTTTGTTAGGAATTCTGTTAAATTGCAGGGTCGCGCGTTAGGCGTGATCGTTGCTCTTTGAAAAGTGAAGAATGGGAAGCGGACAACTGCCGTAAGCCATGAAGTGCCATCCTGGGCGTGGCGCGGCTTCGAGAAAGGCTGGCTGCCGATGGATGCCGGC
>JANQKH010000664.1 GCA_028281215.1 Phycisphaeraceae bacterium
CCGGCAAATCGCTTCTTCCATCGGTAGAAGGTCTGCTCGCTGATCCCAAGCTTGCGACAGACTTCCGCGACGGCAACACCGCCCTCCGCCTGTCGCAAAGCAAACGCAATCTGCTCGTCCGTGAACCTCGACTTTTTCATCGAATGGCCTCCTGGATGGAGACCGGATTCTCGCCCAAATCCTCACCTTCTGATTGGATCAGGATTACGGTTTAAGCGCAAGGCAAGTGCTCTCGTAAATGCGCGCGGCCGTCTTGCTCTTGCCCAGATCCGGTGCGAGAATCTTTATGCCGGATCTCCCGGTTGGAAGAGGTCCTTGGGCGACCAACACGGTCAGCCCAAATGGGACACAGAATCCCAGTCAGAACCGCTTACTCGGTGGCCCGGCTATATTGTTTCTCATAAACACTGGACCAAGGAAGACAGGGGGCTCATCTGCTCGCTCATGCTCAGATTTGATACTAAATACATGTTTTATCAAAGTTAAATGACCGGAATACAAGCCAATACTAGACCTCCCCATTTGCGCCTTAAGCAATCTAATACTTTCGAGTGTGTCTCCTAGGTGCCTTCACCTGCCATCCAACTTTGAGTGTTCTAAAACTATGAGAAGGTGGTATCATTCGTAGGTGCGGACCAGGCAAGCCAGCCGTGATTGGCGATGCGTCAGGTTACCCGTAAATCGCCAGTCCATGACGATGGACGGCCGCTCCGGACAAACAGTCATCAGGAGTCTAATTTGAGAGGAATATGGCGACACTGTTCACGCGAAGAACTGTCCGTCGATCGGCAGGAATGGACATCGCGCACCGATCGGCTGTTTATGTCGTTGTCCGAGCGCGACGAGGCCGCGTGGTTGCTTTCCGACACAGGCGCAACCGCGGCGGTGGTCGATCGAGGATGTATCGAATCACACCCTGAATTTGACATCCGACCGGACTCAGGCACGCCCAATTACCACCGCGTTGCGTTTATGATGACCGAGAATGTGGTGGAGGCGAGAGGCCTGCTAAGCTTCGGCGATTTGGTGGCGATTCCGCACAGACATGGCGAACAGGCCATTGATACGCCGGCTGGACTTGTCGCCTGTGGAGGCGGTCTGGTACGCGGCGATCGCAAAACGGAGACCGCTTTCACGCTCTTCAAGAAGGCTCCGGTGAATCCCCATCGGCTGATGCAGAACGCACCGCTAACCATCGACGTACCAGAGGACCTTGATGCCCGAGCCGATTGGTTTAAGAAGCGGCAGGATGCGGACCAGTAAACACCGTGTGCCGCTGGCGTCAGCTCCATGCACTGACGTCCAATTTCCAAACCGATCGCCCGTAGGTCGCTGCAAACAGAGTCTGGGTGGCCTCGTGCAGAACGACGTCAACGACCATGACCGTCGGCAGATTCCCGGTCAGATTTCGCCAACTCGCGCCCGCGTCCGTCGACAAGAAAACACCGGCGTCGCTACCCACGTAGATGATCTCTGCGTTGGCAGAGGGAATGGCGATGCCATGATGCGGCACATCAGGCAGGCTTCCGCCGTCCACATCACTCCAGGTCGCCCCACCGTCGGTGGATCGGAATAGGTGGCTGTTGCCGAAGTTGGCAATCGTAGCATACACGACATTGGCGTCGTTTCCCGGCGTGCGGAGCCGCGTGACGGTGCGCCCCGGCAACGCAGAACTGGCAATGTTGTCCGTCCAAGTGTCGCCGCCGTCATCGCTTTTGAATATCCCGCCGTTCTCCGTGCCGACGTAAATGCGATCGGTGTCGGCACGTGAAATCTCAATGCAGGTAATAAAACTGTCGTCAAGAATACCTGATACATCCTTCCAAGGAGGACCATCAGTGGTCGTTCGCCATACGCGTTTGGAAGCAACGAAAACACGGCGTGGACGTTGTGGATCAATCGCGATGAAAGCCATCCAGGGCCGCGGCCCTGTCTCGTGGGGACCAATGTTCTTAGCCCAACCGTCACTACTGCGGAATCGGTTGACGCGCATGAACTGGGACGACGTATAAAGATGTAAGGCATCATTCGGGTCAATCACGCAGAATCCGCCATCACCGCCTGTGGTCTCGAAGAAATCGCCAGGTTGTCCATTGGTCGTCAACCACGTTCCGTTGTCCTGCATACCTCCGCCGTAAAAATTCACATCCGTGGCGGCGGAAGCAAAGTCGTAGAACATGTTGGTGGCCAGTCCGACGCTACGGTTCTCCCATTTGGTTCCGCCATCCCGGCTGATGTCCAGCCCACCGTCATTCACTGCGTATACAAGTCCGGTCTGGCTGGTCGGATGCACGATCATGTGCTGATCCGCGTGCGCATAATCCGAATCGGTACCGCGTCGCGCAAACCATCGGGTGACCTTTTTCCAAGTCTTTCCGCCGTTGCGGGTGCGGTGCAAATCAACGCCACCGCAGATCACGATGTCCGGATCATGGGGATCGACGCTGATCGTGTTGTTGTAGTTCATCTGTCGTTCTTCGCGAAAGTGTGTTCCACCGATCGATGTCCATGTATTACCTCCGTTGTTCGACCTGAACACACCAAGCACAGCCCCGCGGGACGTCGCAATCTGTGCGTAAATCCTGCGCGGATTCGACGGTGCGATGGCGAGGCTGACCCGTCGCATTCGAAATGCTGTTGGAAGTCCACTGGTCAGATGTGTCCAGGTCTGACCGTGATCGGTCGAACGCCAGATACCGTTGCTCGTGCCGACCGCGTCGATCGCTGCAAATACGGTACCTCGTGTCGTCGGGTGGAACATCACCTCGTGACACTGGAATGGGTGCGTGATCAGCCCACCAACCGGCGCCCAACTGACGCCCGCATTAGTCGACACGAACAAACCGCGGGCATCCTGAGCACGGTGACCGACACCGCCTACGAAAATCCTGTTCGAATCAAAAGGATCGACGGCGACACGCCCGATTCGGCGCGGCAGGCCGTGTGGCTGCGCTGCCGCAAGCAAGTGCCAATGTTTTCCGCCGTCGGCCGATTTGTACAGACCCACTCCCGCGTGTGAATCGGCTGACAGGTTGGCTTCGCCCGTCCCGCAATAAACCACGTTCGGAGCCGCCGGGTCCAAGCACAACGATCCAATGTTCAACGTCGGCTCGTCGTGCCAGCGCGCTGTCCATGTCGCCCCGCCGTCATCGCTCGACCACACGCCACCTCCGGCGGCCCCGACCAGGATGTGATTGGCATCCTTAGGATGGACGACGATCGAGGTTGTGCGTCCGCCGATATTGGTCGGACCCGCCTCCGCCCATTTCGCGCTCCCAGGCATCGGCGGGACGCAGGTCTTAGCGTTGGCCCGTGCCTTCATCAGCAACCCCAGCGGGGCTTCACGCAACGGCCACGCTTCGCGAGCATGGAACCAACCGGCTCGAGCCTTGTGTGTTGATATGGATCCCTCAGCCGCTTTCTTCGACTTCAGTTTCGTCGGTGCGGTGCCCACAAGTTTTTTATGGGCGGCGGCTATCTTCTGTTTCTTCGTGGCAGTGGTGTCTTTTGATCCCTTACCTGCCGGCCGCTTCCGTTTACGTCCCGTAACCTTTGCACGACTTGTCTTCTTCTTTGCCATGGTATTCACCTTTCAATTACTAGGTTTACTTTGAACCGATACCCATTCATGATCTCGGCTTCGACCACGATCGCTCAGAGTGCGGCCAGGCGAACGGAGTATCCAGCCATCACAGCCCAAAAAAGCGCTGCGTACCCGCGCTCACCAACGGCGTTGTTGATGCGTCTTCCCAACGGTACGGCGACAATCATTAACGGAATCGCGGCGAGAATCGTAGTTTCCGCCTCGGGAGGAAACAGCGAACCGTCGGCATAGACCAAGACTTTGGCTCCGTCGCCGGCCAGCGAAACCGCCGAAGCCGCGCCGACGAAGTGTTCGCGGCGAAGCCGGAGGCTGCGAATGGCGATCCCTTTCAAGGGGCCAGACGTTCCGGAAAACCCCGACGTACCGCCGGCCAGAAACGCCAGTGGCAGAGCGGCGCTGCGACCGATCTCACGCGGAGCGAAACGCTCGATGGCAAACGTTCCAAGAATCATCGCCACTACGCCGCCACCGACCCAGTGCTCCGGGGCCTGAATGATCACCGATGCGCCGACCATGGACCCGATGATCGTCATCAATATGACAAGACCGGCGGCACCAATGGGAATGTCGCGTCGATAAGCGATGACCTTGCCGACGTTGTTTAATGCCAACATCGCCGAAGCCATCGCGATTCCACTCTTCGGACCAAGCATCATGGCCATCGCCGGCACGAGAATCAACGACCCGCCCAGTCCGGCCGAGGCCGACAGTGTGAAAGCAAGAAACGTCATAATGAGCACAGCAGCAGTCATTTGTCGGCATTTCTTCCAAACACCACGAGTTGTAACAACGTCGCCATCAAATGGCCGAACCAATCGCGCAATGTGTCTCCGCCAACGACTTCTGAGCAACTAGTGAAGCCATTATCGACATATCTTTTTACGGAATATCGCTCTACTGTCCAGCACTGGGCGCGAGTGTGATCAATATGGTTGTGTGTATTGATTATTGATGTAATGGTCTTGCTGAAAGCATGGTCCGAAGCTTGAAAAACCGGGTTATCTGCGAGGACCAGTGGCAAATTAACCACAGCATTTGCCTTTTCATGCTTGATGATCCTCAGATAAGAAGTCATTCCCTGTTCCTTGGGCCCCGATGGGTGAATCTGGAATGCATAGGGTAACAAGAGAAATCATATTTCAATAAATAACTTCGATGATAATGTGAAAATCGAGGCTTGTAGATAACGAAAATACACAGCCTGTGTCTGTTGTTGGCGTCACTGCGTACCTCAGGAATCGAAGTCATTATGTGTTCTTTGTATTACAAGCCGATATGAAGGTCCCATACGAAATCAACCTAAGTCATATCCTCGCAAATCACTGCCGCCCATAATGGTCAATATGTGAAATTGCATTGTTAACTGTTCTCTCTAAGGTCACTTAGCGGTTTTAGCCCGCTCGCTTCGCTGGTCCTGTGTTTATGACAGAAAAGGTTGATTTGCTAGTTGTCCAGGAGGGAGGGACAAGGCCTCAACTAGAGGTTGGAGTGTGCGAAATTGGCCCTGAATTCGCTCAGGTCAGTTGACCTATTTCTGAATCTCAATGGGTTGCGCATCGAGTAGTTCATGATCGCAATCAAAATTAGTGCGATTGTATTCGATCTTGTAAGCGGATTTGTATAGCAATCTGTATAGCAAAAAGTCTGTCTAACTGTGGATATCAGTGGTACTTCGCGTCCATCGGTGGAATTGCCCGTTAAATCTAACTCGCCCATTCGTGGACACTTGTGACCATTGGTGGTAAATTGCACCCTTCGTACGATTGGATTCAAAATCCGGTGGG
>JANQKH010000706.1 GCA_028281215.1 Phycisphaeraceae bacterium
GAGAAATAAGATGTTGGCAGCACAGGAAAAATCACGTTTCTGGTCCTGGGTGGCGTCGGAGGTGACCGGTCGGCCGGCTCATCTTGCCGCCTTGGTCGAACAGCGACTGTGCCGGGCGCGCGTATTGTTCATCGTGGCGATTCCGTTGTGGATTGCCAGCGCGATTGGGCAGACTGTGCTGATGCCGCTGGCGACGTATCAGTTCCGCGCGGGCGCGGAGTCGATCGGTGTCAGTCCGAACGTGTTGTTTCTCGGGCCGATGATCGTGGCAATTCTCGCCATGCTGCTGGCATTCTGGATCAGTAACGGGCGGATGTCGATTCGCAGCGGGAGAAACGCGGCGCTGATCGGGTTTCTCGGAGCCATGTTTTGCGAAGGCATTCATGTCGGATTCTCGCATTATCAACCGGGCCAGTTGCTCACGTTCAATCTGACCATACTGATTGTTTTTGTATTGGCCCCCTTTGGTTGGCGACAACTTGCCATCCTGGGAGTGCTTGTGTTGCTCTTGCCGCACTTGGCGCTGTGGTTTACCGGCGGGTTTGAGACGTTGCGGATGGAAATGGCGACGCAGGCGGTGAAGGTGGAAGGTCGCACCGTACCGACGGAGGAAGAATTACTGGCGGTCACCAATGGAAAGATCATGCGTCTGCTTGGTGCGCTGATGATCAATTCCGCCATCTATGCCGTGATCGGGATTGTGTTAAACGTGCGCACGCAACTGACTCACAAACAGACCGTCCTGGCGGACCTTCGGCTTCAACGAAAGAACAGACTGGTCGCTGAACAGAAAAACCTGCTCGAATTGCGCGCGGAGGAGTTACAGAAACAAACACGGGTGGCGGAACATGAACGCCATCGGGCGATGGGGGCACTGCAAAGCGTGTTGACCAAACCGGTGGCGTTGGAGTATCAGTCGAAAGGGCTCGTGAAACCAGAACTGAAGACGGTCTGTGTGATCGCCTGCGATGCGAAAGGATTTTCCAAGACGGCGGAGCGATTGCAGCCGGAACGAATCGTTCATGAATTGACACGTTTTTTCACCAAATTTGACGAGGCGTGCCTGCGTGTTCACATCGAGCCGTTGCGCGCCGAAGGCGACGCGCGCATCGCCATTTCAGGCTTGTGGACCGATACGACGGAGTTGCACAAGGCCACGATCAGTGCCGTGCTTGCAATGCTGAATTTCAGAAGGGTGCTGCCCAGCGAGGATGGGGAAAGTCGCAAGAGCGATGAACGTGATGGCATGCACACGGACAAGGTGCTTTGGCCGGCACGGGTTGGAATTCATGTCGGTCCTGTCTGCACTGGGGTGATTGACACCTCGGCCGGCCAGGTCGACGAGGAAGGCAATCGCCCCGGCCGACTGTGGTACGACGTTTGGGGCAAGACGGTGAACATCGCATGCCGGCTGGAGCAGGGGGCGGACGCCAATCAAATTCTGGTATCGGAATCCGCCATGTGGGAAACGCGCGGATTGTTCGTCTATGCACCGTTTGAAGAACGTATGGTCAAGAACACCAACATCTCGAGTTGTACATCCATCACAGGCATCCATCCGGACTTCTGTGACGCCAACGGATTACCGAACGAGCGGTTCTGGCAGGTGTTTAACGATGAACACATGCCTCCCCGGGAGCCGGAAAAAGAAGGTAACCTTCAACTGTTAGATCGAGATCGGTTTCGACGCAACCGTTCCGATCAGGAAGTGCATTGGGACTAAGCGATCACCGAACCCGATGCTGAAACGACATGTTCCTCTCTTATTGTGATTGAATCATGGCTGGATTGTTTGACGGCACAGCGTTGGAGCGGCCGGTGACCTGTGAGATTTGTGGTCAGCCGGTGGCGGACTGCAACTGTCCGCGTGACGGGCAGGGAGCGGTGTGTCGGCCGGGGGATCAACCAGCGCGGGTGCGGCGGGAGAAGCGGCGGGGCAAGTGGGTGACGGTGGTGTCCGGTCTGGACCCTGCTGCGTCGGATTGCAAAGCATTGCTCAAAAAGTTCAAAGGCAAGTGCTCAGCCGGCGGCGCGGTGCGCGATGATGGGTTTGAGATTCAGGGCGATCACCGGGACGTCATTGTCGAGGCGTTGAAGCAAATGGCTTACCCGGCAAAACCGGCAGGAGGATGATCACATGGCGACCGCAAATCCAAACAACAGACCTTCATCGCCGAGGCATCGCAGCTCGGCCATCACTTGGGGCGGGTGATGGTCAATGGTTCGCCGAACAGAACGTAATCGTTGCCGCCGAGGCGGGCGAGCGGGTCGACTTTGTCGGCGTCGACATGGATGCGGCCATCGTTGTTCTGGGTGGCGACGGCATCATCGAGCCACATCGCTTCGATTCGGCCAATGACCAGGCCTTGCGGGGTGTCGCCGATCTCAGTGATTTGATGTTTGCGGCAGAACATGGCGATGCGCGGGCCGACGACGCGGGGCAGCGACCAGTTGGCGACGTCGGTGACGTGGAGTTGCGCGATTTCCAGTTCCGATTCGCCGTGCGGCAGCGAAGCGGCAGTGGTGACCATCGCTTCAGCCTGTTCGCGATGGGCGATGTGCAGGACGAAGTGGTCACGGTCGTCGATGTTGACCCAGGTGTCTTTGCGCGTGCCGTCGGCTTTGCGGCCGACCGAGATCATCATCAGCGGCGGATTGCCGGTGATGCCGTTGAAGTAGGAAAACGGCGCAAGGTTGAATGAGTCGTTGCCGTTGTCGGTCAACACCCACGCGATCGGGCGCGGAATGATCGTCTGCACCATGATGTGATACGCAGCGGCAGGCGAAAGTTCGTCGAGGTTGATGATCATAGGCGATTGTTGATTGGCAATCAGGTCTTTGTGGTTGATATCAAAGTATGTCGTGGTGAGCGAAACCTGTCATTCGCCATAACTCACGATACCGCGTTCGGTGTTGCGGATGAAGTCGACGAACTCGGTGACCAGTTCGTCGTCGGCAACGTCGGCTTCGATCTGTTCAAGTGCGTTGGGTGTGGCGAGGCCTTTTCGGAAGAAAATGTCGAACGCCTGTTTGAGTGGTTTGATGTGATCGCGGAAACCGGCGCGGCGAAGGCCGATGAGGTTCAGCGAA
>JANQKH010000718.1 GCA_028281215.1 Phycisphaeraceae bacterium
AAGCGTGTTGCCATTGGGCACGCGGCGGACATCGGTCAGGCTGCCGACGTTGAGTTTGTGCTGCCAGACGACTTTGCCGTTGCGGTCCACCTCCGTTGCGGTCTGCCCGATGGTGATCAGCGTGTTGCCGTTGTCGAGTCGTGTGGCGTTCCAGGGGTACGCGTTGCCGGTGGCGTACCGCCAGACTTCCTTGTTGTTCTTGTCGAGTTCGACAACGAGCTTTTGGCCGTACCGTGTGACCAGCAGGTGTCCGTTGTGCAGTCTCTGGGCGCTCCATGAACCGCTGACGTCGGGGATGTTGACCCGGTTGATCTCTTTGCCGCGCATATCCAGTTCCGCGACGCCGCCGCCGGTGTAGAGCGCGATCACGATGCGATCGAGGTACAAACGCTGATGCGTGATCGGCAATTTTAGTTCGGCGGTGTCGCCGTTGGTGTTGATCCATTGGTTCCATTTGTCGACGGCGGCTTGGCGCTTGTCGTCTTTGTCATAGGCGACGTATTCAAAGCGTTGGCCGGTGGCGGCGCGGAGGGCGGCCGCCGTTTTGGCGCGGACGTCGATGTTGCCGCTGTCCAACAGTTTCCCAAACGCGGACAACACTTTGCGTTCGCCACCGTTGAGCATGACGGTGGCGGCCTCGAGTTTGACGTGGTCGTTGGGGTCACCCAGGAGCTTGGCGATCAGTGGCTTGTCTTCGTCGTTGAGAATGCTGGCAAGTCCGGCAAGCGCGGCGCGTCGAACGAGGGGTTGTTCATGCGTCAGAGCGCGGCGAAGAGTCTGCCGATCGTCATCCCGCGCCGTCGCGTGGATCGCCTGAAGGGTGATCGCGTGCAATCGCGATTCGATGTGCGGCAGGGCGTTGAGCAGCGGTTGCGTCATGCCGGGCATTTGTCGTAGGCGGACGTATTCAATCGCCGCGGTCAGTGGCTTGCTCGGACCCGACGTCTTTGCCGTCTGAAGCAACTTCGACGCCCGGAAGGCAATCTCCGGATCTGTATGTTCACTTGCCTTTTTCAAGGCTTGGAAGGGAAAGTCAGGCATATCGCGCAGGGCCAGCATCGCCGCTTCGCGTTTCTGAAAGTCGGCGTGGCCGAGTTGAGTGATCAACTGTGCGACACGCGTTTTGGAATCCGTGCGGTCGGCAATCTCGCGCAGCATGGCGGTGATGCTTGCCGCATCAGCCTGGATGCCGTGGTGTTTGAGTGTCTGGCGGTAACTGTTCGCCTGGTCGTCGTCGGCGATCACTGGTGAAGTCAAGGCAAACCATGCCCCCGCAAGCAGGAGCAAGCAAACCATCGAACGACTGAATGATGTTGGCGACATGACAACCTCCCTGGAGATGGTCTGTCGGAATTTTACGTGCAGCGGCGTGTTGTCGGAACGGCGTCACGCCGATCGGCGTGCAATTTACAAAGGGGATACAAGACTATTTATGCGGGTCACGATCACCGGCTGAGGATCGGCAGGTGGTTGTAGGGTAGTTGCAGGGTGAGAAGCGCGATGGATGTGCCGTAGGTGGTGCCGACGCCGTCGCCCATCCAACTGCCATCGCCGGCCTGGGCATTTTGCAAATAATCGCGCACTGCGGGGAAGTAACCCTTCCAGTTCTCCTCGCTGGAAAGCCACATGGCTTGGGCGCAATAGAGCGTGGCGTAGTAGTTGTGTCCGCCGAACGCGTTGACGCCGCTTCGCCCTTTCAGCAGGTTCTTGATGTACTTGAGGCACTTGTCCGCGATTGGGTGTTCGTACTGCCCGGCGTTGTAAAGCACGGCAACCGCGGCGGCGGTGATCGGCGGACGACTGCCTCCGCCCCCGCGCGCTTGATAACGAATCCCGCCGTCCGGATTGGCGCTCAGTTCGATGTATTTGATTGCCTTTTCGATCACCTGTTTGGGCACCTTGATACCTGCGTTGCGGCAGGAGCGCAGCGCCTGGATTTGTGTGATGGTGACGGAACCTTCATCGCCGCCGGAGTCCGGCGTGTAGAGCCAGCCGCCGTATTGCGACTGACTTCGGCCGGTAAGCTTGATGCCCTTTTTCAATACGTCTTCGATTTTCTTCTGGCGTTCGGTGTCGCGCTCCATGCCGTAGACTTCACCGAGGAAAAGCATGGCGAACCCGTGACCGTACATCGGTTGTTGTTCTTCGGCCATGACGGCGATGAGGCCGTTGGGGTTGCGCTGCGCTTGGGCGACGATGTAATCGACGGCCCGGCGAACGTTGACGGCGTACTTGCCCTCGACTGGGGTGTTGCCGTTGGCCAGCAGAGCAAGGCCGGCGAGCGCGGTCATCGCGACGGGGTAATTGCCGTAGCCGGTTTGCGTGCGCCACGAGCCGTCGCGCGATTGCGTGCGGCCGAGGAACGCCAAGCCGCGAGCAATGGCCTTTTCGGTTTCCGGTTTGATCATCTCCGGCCGCTTGGCGAAACGCAGCTCGCGCTTCTTCGGCTGGGCGGTGGCTGATGCGGGGATTGCAACCGTCGATGCGGCAAACGCCACGGCGAGCAAGAGCATCCAACGCGTGGCGAAGCGGTCTGATTGGGTCATGCTGCAATCCTTGTAAGATGGTTGGCTGCCGTCACGGGAACCGGACGATTCTAGTTGGCGATAGAGGGTTGAATCAAGCGTAACTTGTGCGAGGCGACTTGTGCCATGGCACGTGGACAAATCGCGATTCACTGTCAAACCCGACTCTGCGGAATGACGGACCTGTCGACCGTGGGCCCGACCAAACACGAACGCATGGGCGACGTAGAATCCTCCCTTCATGGTCGAGCCCAACATCAACTTGCCAGAACGCGACGCCGACGATTCGCGCCACGATCCCGTGCTCGTCGAGCCCGTGCTTGCGATGCTCGATCCGCGCGGCGGGCAGACGTGTCTGGATTGCACGGTCGGGCGGGGCGGGCATGCGGTGGCGATTTCGCCGAAGCTGGTACCGGACGGCCGGTATATCGGCCTCGATGTCGACCCGGCGAACGTGGCGTTTGCCCGGCAGCGGCTGGCGGACGCGCCGATCGATGTTCACCTGGAACACGCCAACTTTTCAATCGCCGGCGAGGTGCTCGCGTCGTTGAACGTGTCGGGTGTGGACCTGTTGCTCGCCGATCTGGGTTTTGCCTCGAATCAGATGGACGATCCGTCGCGCGGCTTTTCCTTTCAAGCCGACGGTCCGCTCGACATGCGGCTGGACCCGACGTTGATGACGACGGCGGCCGACCTGGTCAACCGGTTACCGGAACCGGACTTGGCGGATGTGATTTATCGATACGGGGAAGAGCGATTGAGCCGTCGGATCGCGCGAAAGATTATCGAACGGCGCAAGCAATCGCCGATCAAACAAACTGGCGAATTGGCGGAGCTGGTTCGCCGTTGTTACCCGCGCGTGCCGCGTTCATCGTCCCGCTCAAAGGGGCGGGGCAAACGGATTGATCCGGCGACGCGCACGTTCATGGCATTACGGATTGCCGTGAACGGAGAGCTGGAAGCACTTGAGGGGTTGTTAAGCGCCATTCCTCATCTGGTATCGCCCGGCGGTGTCGCGGCGATCATCAGCTTCCATTCGTTAGAAGACCGGCTGGTCAAGCGCGCGTTTTTGGCGCTGCAACAGTCGGGCCGAGCCCGGAGGCTCACGACCAAGCCGATCGTCGCCGACGACGCCGAGCGCCATCGCAATCCGCGAAGCCGGTCGGCCAAACTACGAGCGATTCGGATGGTCGGCCACGACAAAGGAAACGAGAAGGGTGAAACAGGCGGCTGACTGGTCAGGGATGACCCGGCCGAGAGGTTTCAGCGTCAGGGATGACGACTCAGTCGGAAGGATGCCGCAAATGACACGTGAAACCAAAGTCGGGCTGTTGATCGGAACGTTGATTCTCCTGCTGGTCGGCATCGTGGTCAGCGATCACCTGGCGGTCAAGCAGGAACAGGAACGCCTGGCGTCGGATCAGTTTGCCGGCATCACGCCGGAGTCGGTGCCGAACGATCAAGCCAACATCGTTCCGGGCGACGACAACACGCCGGGGTCGTCTAACAACAACATCAACACCATCACCGACGATTCCGCGGCGCTGGATCGCATCATTCCCACTTATCGCGACCTGACCGTTGACCAGAATCTCCGTTCGCTCGTGCCGGATGCGAACCAGCATTTGCAGAACACGGTAGGGAACAACAACAGCAACAACGCCGGGAATACCACCGGCAACCCTTCGTTGAACACAACCAACCGCAACGGTGGCGGTGGTGTCACCGATGTCACCATGGAAAACCTGCGCAACCTGCTGCGCAACGGCGGCGTCAACCCACAACCGCCGACCACCCTTCAGCCTGTCATCCATTACGTCAAAGACGGCGAAACGCTTTGGTCGATCGCTCAGCAGTATTACGACGATGGCAGCAAGTGGAACCTGATCGCCAAGCACAACAAAGACAGACTGTTGGCCGGCAACCATGTGCGCGAAGGGCTTCGCCTGGAAATTCCCAACCGGCAGGCGGAACGGGCGATCATCAATGGTGGCTCGAACAACGCATCAGGAAACAACGCATCGGGGAACAGCAATCGCACGCCCGCCGGCCGTACCATCACTGTCAAGTCCGGCGACAACCTGACGCGCCTTGCCGAGAAACATCTGGGTTCGAGCCGGCACATCAACTTGTTGCTCAAAGCCAACCGCGACAAGATTCGCAACGCCAATCAGATTCGCGTGGGCATGGTGTTGCGTCTGCCGGTGATTCCGAGCGAAAACAGCACGGGCAACAACACAGCTCCCGACAACACGGTGATTACGACCAACGCCGCGCCGAATCGCAGTTCCACCACCACGACCACGTCCAACACGTACATCGTGCAGGAAGGCGATACGCTTTCCGCCATCGCTGCTGCGAAGTTGGGTAATCGCAACCGCTGGCGTGAAATTTGGAAACTCAACAAATCCCGCATCCCCAACCACGACCGGTTGTCCGAAGGCGTCGCCTTAGTCCTGCCGCCGCGCGAACGATGACATACTTCAAGACCGTCATCCTGATTGTCGCGTTTACGGCCATCGCCGGCCATGTGTTGTCGCTTCGTCATCAGCGGTTTGAAGTGAACCATAAGATCACCCGCCTGCACCAGCAGATGGATGGAGCCCGGCAATCGCTGTGGCAGGGACAGGTGCGCGTGGCCGAACAACTGAAACCCGACGCCATTCAGCACAAGCTCACGGTCGCGCAGATGAAACTTGAACCGATCAGCACGTCGCCCGATACCGACGACCTTGCCCTGCCGAGCTTGGCCGCGCGGCGATGGGCGGAGTCCATCAATCCCTGAGCCCTGTCCATTACAGTTTTCATGACCACGCTTTCCCGCCAATCCGAGATCGAAACCGGTGCACGGCGACCGCTGATCATCACGCGAATCGTCGCCTGTGTGATGTCGTTCATGCTGCTGGGCATCGTGGTGCGCGTGGGTTACCTGCAAACGCAACCGGCGCCGCAGGTTGAGCCGTTGCTCGGCACGCAGCGCGCCCGGGTGTTCATGAAAGGGCGCCGCGGCAACATCCTTGACCGGCGCGGCCGCATTCTCGGCACCACCGGGCTCGCGTACCTGCTTTACGCCGATCCGAAGCGCATCGAAGATCCGGTCACCTTTCCCGAATACATCGGCTTCACACTCAACTACGACCCCGCCGAAATTCAAAAGCGCCTTTACAAACTGCGCAACAAGCGCTACGTCGTGCTCGATCAGAAGTTGAGCGAAGAACGCCTGTCCCGCCTTTACGCTTTGCGCGAACAGCGACAGATGAAAGGCTTGCACACCGACCTGTGGTTGGAACGCAAATACCCGCTCGGCTCTGTGGCCGGGCAGGTGATCGGGTTCGTCGGCCGAGAAGGGCACGGCTTCGAAGGCGCCGAACGCATGTACGACCGCATGATGACCGGCGCGCCGGGCAAACTTGGTTACATCGTCGACGCCGCCGGCCGGCCGCTCGGTATCACGCCGGAAGGATTCGAGCCGCCCAAGGACGGACAATCGATCCGCTTGAGCATTGACGTGGCGATTCAAATGGCTGCTGAACTGGAACTGGCCAGGGCATGCGAAGAATTCGGCGCGGAAAGCGGTGAGATGGTCATCATGGATCCGCACACCGGCGAAATCCTGGCGATGGCGAACTACCCGCCGTTCGATCCCAATGAATACCGCACGACTGACCCGGAGCATCGGCGCAATCGTTGCGTGACCGACCCGTTCGAGCCGGGCTCGACGTTCAAGTCATTCATTTGGGCGGCGGCGATCGAAGGCGGTTATGTGACGCCCGACACAATGATCAACACCAGCGAAAGCGTCGGTCGACCGCTGCGCGACACACACAGCCACGGGACGATCAGTTGGTCGAAGGTGTTGATCAAGTCGTCCAACAAAGGCATGGCGGTCGTCGGCAAAAAGATGGGCAACACGAAACTCTACAACGCCGTCCGCGCGTTCGGATTCGGCGGACTTTCCAACAGTGGCATTCCCGGTGAATCGAAGGGACTGGTCAACCCGCTGCGCAGTTGGTCAAAAGTTTACAGTCCGACGAGTGTACCGATGGGGCAGGAAATCGGCGCGACCCCGATTCAGTTGTGCCGAGCGTTCTGCGTGTTCGCCAACGGCGGGTTTATGGTCAATCCCACCATCCGCGCCCGCGATCCGCAGAATCCTGACGACCCGCGCAACACCGCCATCGTCGAACGCGTGATCTCGCACCGCACGGCCAGCATCACGCGCGACGTGCTGCGACGCGTGGTTACTGAAGGCACCGGGCGAAAAGCCAACAGCAAACTGTACGAACTGTTCGGTAAAACCGGCACCGCGCAAGTTGCTCGCACTGACGGGCGTGGATACGAACCTGGCGCGTACACGTCGGTATTCCTCGCCGGC
>JANQKH010000891.1 GCA_028281215.1 Phycisphaeraceae bacterium
TTCCAGCCGCCGCGCCTTGATCGCGTCCGGCGTCGACACCACGATCACACCTTTGATCACATCCCAATCGGTGTGCGTGGCAACGCAGGACCAGTCCAGCGCCTCCTTGATCGTCAGCTCATCCGCTTCCAGGCTGACCGGATCCCGTTCCAGGCCGCCAGTCGCGCGGCGGTTGATCAAAAACGTGATGCCCGACTCGCGCTGAAGGTATTCCACCACGCGTTCGAGCGGCGTGTCCAGAAACTGAATCTTCAACTTCTTGTTCAACTTGTCCTCGATCGGTTTGAGCGCCTCGGCCGGCGGACCAACCTCGCCGACCAATCCATCGCCCAGCAACGCGCGCAATTTGGCGTCTTCTGATTGCTGCTGCGCGAAGGAATTCTTCGGCGCCAACACGCCGTCCGGCCGGGTAGCGCCGGCGTTCAAGCTGATCGGCACGGCAATCGCGCCAACCATCAATGCCAACACACAAAGTGTGGCCAACAAACGAAAGTGGGAAGAGTGAGTCAATCGATGCATGATGCGCTCCTTGAAAAAGATTCGAATCTCACCAAGTCAAAACCATTCACAACACCAACGTGGTGTTGAGATTGAAAACTCATCCATCGGGTGGGCAATCAGAATTTCGCATGAAGCACGGATCGTGAATGCCTCGTTGGGTGCCACGGACAGCGGAGCCGAGGCATGAGGCGGGGTCGTCCGTGTGACCATGGGGTCAACCGCACGGACGACTCCGTTCGCAAGCTCACTGCGCTGTCCGTGGCACCCGCGCTGTCCGTGGCGCCCGCATGCACGATCCCGCCCGCGCGCAACCATCGCGCTGTTCCATGCCACAGCGAAATTCAACGTTGGCCGACGCGCCAAACGTGCCTCTCCTTTGCGTTCACTTGTCGATCAACAAACAAAACAAAGACCTTCGATCGGTCATCGAAGGTCAGGCGGGGGTTTCAAATTGGCGGGACCGGTAAGCGACAACAGAGGCAGAGGCGGGGAGGATGTCAGCGAGCAACACGGGCGTGTTCCATCGACTGAACCGGGGATCATCACTTTTGGGCAGTGGACTCATCAAACTCGATTCCGTTTCGTTCGAGCAGTGTTCCAAGGGCCTCATAATACCGTGCGATGGCGATATTGTAATCCGTCAACGCCTGAATTTCCTGAACTTCCGCCGCGGCCAGCGTTTCCTGACGGCGAAGTTTCAGGTCGATGAAATTCTCGTTCAGCGGCTCGCCCGCATCTTCCTTCACCAGCAAAGTGCGTACATTCTCAGCCGCAGCGCGGCGGGCGGCGCGCGTGGCGCCGATCAACTCGTACGACGTCGCCACCGTCCGCATTGCGTCTTTGACTTCCCGCACCGCGGACTGCGCGAGTCGGCGGTAGTTGATCACCGTCGCTTTGCGTTCGAGTTCACGCTGCCGCAGGAACGCCTCCGGGCCGCGGTTGCCGATCGGCACCTCGAACTGAATGCCCATGATGTAGTCGATGAAATCGCCGTCGCCGAGGAAGTCGTAAGCGTCGGCGACACTGGAAACGCTCACACCGTTGAAGCGCGTCGTCAGCGTCAAGTCGAGTTGCGGCAGGGTTTGATTCTGAGCGACGCGCTGTCGGATCGATGAATCCTTGATCTCCAACCGCGCCCGGCGAAGCTCCGGCCGATTCGCCAGCGCCGAGGTGATCGAATCCAGCACGCTGTATTTCATCGGCATGTCGATCGGCTTGTCGAGCGGCACAATCAACGTTTCGCCGGACAACGGCACATCCTTGGAATACAGCAACTGCTTGAGCGCATCGGAGGCGACGCGCACATCCTGGCGGGCGCGAATCATGTCGCTGCGGCGAAGTTCCTC
>JANQKH010000761.1 GCA_028281215.1 Phycisphaeraceae bacterium
GTTGAGCGCCCATTGTGCGTTCGCGAGGAAGCCGTGGTTGCGCACGTCGCCGGGGTCGCGGGTGACCGCGCGTTCGAGCAGTTCGAGTGATTTGGCGAACGCGCCTTCGCGCTCATAGGCTTCAGACAGTCGGCGGAGCGGTTCCATGTAGTCGGGTCTGGCTTTCATCGCCTGCCGCAGGGCGGACAGTTCCTTGTCGCCGTTCAATTGCAGGCGGTGGGCTTCAGCCAGGTCCATCCACAGTTGCGGGTTAAGCGGGAAACGCTGCGTCGCCTTGGTGAACACGGACTCGGCCTTGCCGTACTCTTTCATCAGCAGGTAATGGTTGCCCAGTGCCGACCACGAGTGCCACAGATCCGGCCGTTCCTTGCGCGCGTGGGTAAGCACTTCGAGGATTTCCTCGTGATCCAGCGTTTCGCGGCCCTGCTCGGCGAAGGTGAGAATTGCGTCGCCATAGGTGACCTGTTCCCACATCTGCTCGCGCATAAACGCGAATTCTTTCTTGCGATCCTCGCGCGATCGTGTCAACGATAGCAGGCGGGAGAACGTCCAACTGTTGTCAATCTCAAGTTTGAGACCCTCACGGTACGATTCTCTGGCTTCGTCGATGCGGCCGGCTTTGGCGAGCACGTGACCGGATACATTGAAGTGATCAACGATGGTCGGCGCTAGTTTGCGAGCTTCTTCCACGTGTTGCAGCGCTTCATCGAATCGGCCGGTGTCGGCGAGAATGATCGCCAACTCACGGTGTGCCCAGGGGTGATTCGCGTGAACGTCGAGCAGTTTGCGCACCGCTTGCTCACGTCGGGCGATTTGATCTTCCGGAATCCATTCGATCATCAATTCGTTGAGGCCGATGTGATGGGGAAACTGTTCCACGGTCTTTTGAAGATGTGCATCGGCGGCATCCGGACCCTCCACTTCGTTCAGTGAAATCGCCATCATGCGGTGCACGTCCACCGACATCGGCTGCTTCGCCGCCATCCGTTTCCAGATTTCCAGCGCCTTGTTCGGTTTGCCCGCGTAGGACGCGACCGTCGCCGCGGTGCGCAGCCACTCCAACTCGTGTGTTTTGCTGCGCACATCGTTGAGGATTTTGACCGCCTCGTCGGACTCGCCGCGCCGGGCGTGCATCTCGGCGGCAAAGATCGCCAACTCGGTGTTGTCGGGAATGCGTTTGCGCGCGTGGTCCAACACTTCAAACGCCTTGGCGAGTCGGCCGATGTCCGCCAGCGCCCAGAACAGCGTTTTGGCCGGGCCCGCCGACTTGTGGCCGAAGGAGTTGTACCGGGTCTGCAACCGCGACAGGGCTTCCTTTTCGCGCTTGAGAAAGCGGGCGACCTGGAAATAAGCGCCGGCGAATGCTTCAATTCGGTCATTCAGGCAAGCGGCGAAGCGATGCGCTTCAAGCGATTCCTCGAACCGGCGAAGATCCCAGAGAATGCCGCCCAGCGTGAGATACGCCTCCGGGTCTTCCCGCCACATCCGCAACGCCCGGCGGGTCAGACGCATCGCGTTGCCCCACTCGGCCGCATTCTCCCGCAACACCCGCGCGTAACGCAACATGAATACCGGCTCCGGATCCTTACGATACGCCAGGTCTTCCAGCAGTTCGCGCGCTTCACGCACGCGGTCGCTTTGCATCAGCAGGTTCACCTTGAGCATCGACCAATGGCCTGAGTCTTTGTGCTTGTCCAGCATCCAGTCGACACATTCAAACTGGGTTTGCAATTCACTGTCATAGTGGGCGACGCTGAATCGCATCTGAACGGTGAGCGGATGCTCCGGCCAATGTGCTTGCGAATGGTCGAGCGCTTGCTGCGCGGTAGGACGATCGTGCTCTTTCAGCGCGATCATCACCTTGTAAAACTGATCCCACTGCTCAGCGCTGGGCAAGTCAATGCCGTCCAACAGGGATGCTTGTTCGGCCGGCACCATGGCCATCGCGCGGATGTTGACGTGGGCGTACCGTTCGATGGTCTGCTCGGCGAGAAATTCACGCAGCTCGCGGACGAACGGATCGCGCACCAAAAGAACTTTTTTGCGGCTGTCGTAACCGATCACCGCCTGAAGGTGTCCGTCGGTTGTCTCTGTCGTTGTCAGAGCGAAGGGGATCCCGCGATCGATCAGGGCAACGGTGGAATCCCAGTCCAGTGTAAACTCGCGTGCGACCCAGCCGTGATCTTCGGCCCACTTCCGTTCTGAAGCCAGCGGCGTGCCGTCGTAGCAAATTTCTTCGGCGACTTCGAGGTGGTCGGCTTCTTTTTTCCAGAATCGGCTGAGCGCCGACAGCGTGGCCGGCGCGCAGGTCATGTGGTGTTGGCGCACATAGGGCACATCGAGCAGTTTCCGCTCGCAGGTGTCGTCCGCCTTCTCCATGTTTTTGACGACCAATTCGAAGTAGGGGTCGTCCACCTTTTTGGCCAGTTCGAGGGATCGATCGATCTCGCCGCTGCGATACGCTGCAGAGAACCGAAGCGCATTCAACCCCTGGCCGACGACTTTTTCCATCGCGGGCGCCAGTTCGGCCGCGCGTTCAATACTGTCGCGCGCTTCAGCGTTCATGCCCAGTTCGAGTTGCAGTTGGGCGAGCTGTGCGGACAGCGCAAAGCTTTCCAGTTTCGCATTTGCTTCACTGAGCACGCGAAGCGCTTCGTCGTCTTTCCCCAGTGTGACCAACAGCGAGCCCTGTTGTTGCACGGCCGGCCGATACATCGGTTGAAGCTGAAGCGCGTGTTCAACCGTTGCCAGGGCTTCGTCGTACTTGTCTTGTTTTTCCTGGATGATTGACTTTTCGACATACACCCATGTGTGATCCGGTGCGATGTCCTCGGCCTGTTTGATCAACTCGTCCGCGGTGACGAAGTCACGAAACTGTGCCGCCACCACTGCTTGAATCGCTTTGGCGTCGGCGCGGTAGATCGCGTCGGCATCATCCGGCACGGGATGCGCGGTCAGAAACTGCCATGCACGAAGCGGCCCGAACCGCCACGCGGTCGTCGCGGCAAAGTAAAACGTCGCGGCTGCATGTGTGGGATGATTCCGCCACGCGCGCAGGTGAATCGCAGCCGACATTCGCGGCGCGCCCACATTGCCGAGCAGTCGGCCCGCGATGATCATCGCATCGGGGTCGGTCCACTGCTGCATGGGCCCCGCGTCTTTGACCATGTTGTAAGCCTGAAGGTACAGCCCTTGTTCGTATACCTTCAGCACGTCTTGAAGTGTCTCATTCGCCGGTTGAACCAATGCCTGTGTCATAATCAGCCCCGATCCCGCCACCATGGAAGAAGTAAGGAATTGAACGGAAGTTTATACCCCGTCGACGACGGCGTCGCAACGCAGCCGGTGGTGTTGCAGACCCTTGATGAATTGGAGATTGGTGAATGTATCATTGGGGCGTGTTCGGCTTGGTTGTTCTGTTTTTGGTGTGCGAGAAATGCAGTCAGAATGAGCGATCTATGCTGACATCAAATGTCAGGCCCTGCGGTTTTCGGGCTTCGAAGCCAACGCGATATCGCGATTGCGAAGCTTCTCAGCGTTACGAATAGGGATGATGCGTCGCATGGGATTAGAAAGTGGCTAAATCAATGCGGTGTGGACGTTTCATACGGGTTAGCCGATCACGGCTTACAATGGGGTTAGTTATGAAAAATCATCCGTGCCATCAAGAACGAAACGTACTTATCGCCTTGCTTAGCGTCGTCGCAGTTTTCGTTTCCCCACCCGACTCGTGGGCAGGAGACAACGTGCCCGAGGCGTTGCCCGCGCCTTTGAAACGTGCCGTCGATTTCGCCAAGGATGTCAAACCTATTCTCTTGCGAAGTTGTGTGACTTGCCACGCCAATGGCAAAAGTAAGGGCGGGTTCAACATGGATCACCCGCACGCGCTGGCTGAAGGCGGTGACAGCGGGCCGGCGATCAAGCTCGGCAAAAGCGCGGATAGTTTGCTGATCAAGCTTGTGGTGAGCAAAGATCCGGATGAAGTGATGCCGGCGAAGGGCGATCGCCTCACTACCGACGAGGTGGCGATCCTTCGCGCGTGGATCGACCAGGGCGCCAAGTGGGAGAAAGGGTTCACGTTCCGCAAGTTCCGCAACGCGCCGTTGGAGCCGCGGCGTGTATCGCTGCCGCGCGGCGATGCCAAAGCCAATCCGATCGACCGCCTGCTTGGCGTCTATTACAAGAAGCACAACATCACGCCGCCGAAGTCGGTGTCGGATCAGGTGTTCATTCGGCGGGTGTTTCTGGATGTGATTGGTCTGCTGCCGACGCCTGAGGAAGTGCAGGCATTTGTCAAGGATGATCGCCCGGACAAGCGCGCCCGGCTGGTCGATTCCCTGCTTGCCGACAACAAAAACTACACCGAACACTGGCTTTCTTTCTGGAACGATGCGCTGCGCAACAGTTACACACGGCAGTACCACGGCGGTGGCGGCGGGCGCATCACCAACTGGCTCAAAGCATCGCTTGCCGCCAACAAACCGTACGACCAGTTCGTGCGCGAACTGATCAATCCGGTCAAAGGTTCGGAAGGCTTCATCGCCGGCATCAAGTGGCGGGGCACGGTCAACGCGTCGCAGGTGACCGAGATGCAGGCAGCGCAAAACATCACACAGGTGTTCCTCGGCTTGAATCTCAAGTGCGCCTCCTGTCACGACTCGTTCATTAGCGATTGGACGTTGGAGCAGACGTATCAGTTGGCATCGGTGTTCTCGAACAAGCCGATGGATGTGCATCGTTGCAACAAGCCGATCGGCAAGGTCGCTGCGCCGGCGTTTATTTACCCACAACTCGGCAAAGTGGATGCGGCTGCACCCAAAGCCCAACGTGTTAAGCAACTCGCCGCCGCGATGACCAGCGAACACAACGGTCGACTCGCACGCACCATGGTCAACCGGCTCTGGGCGATTTTTCTCGGGCGCGGGCTTGTCGAACCGGTCGACGAGATGGACAACGAGCCGTGGAACACCGACGTGCTCGACTGGCTGGCGATGGACTTCGCCGAGCATGGCTACGACACCAAGCGGACGATCAAGTTGATTCTCACATCGAATGCGTATCAATCCCCGTCAGTCGCGCTCGATGAAGATGAGCCGGACTTTGTGTTCACCGGACCGGTGGTGCGCCGTCTCAGTGCGGAACAGTTTTTGGATGCAGTCGAT
>JANQKH010000890.1 GCA_028281215.1 Phycisphaeraceae bacterium
GTTTGAAGCGCCGATCGACCAGTCGCTGCTCGCCAAAGTGAACGCCGAGTTGGCGGTCGTCGTCGATCCCTTCACCGCCAAGGTCAAACCCGGCGACGATGCCGCATCCGACGTCACCGTGCAGGTGCAAAACCTCACCGCCACCGCCACATTCGCCGGGCGGGAACAACCGATCAAAACAGGCATCAACGGTCGCATTCAACATGGAGCGCACAACACCAATCTCAACGTCACGGCTGACGTGACTGACCTGTTCAACACAAAAGGTGAGATCAGCGCCGACACACTGACCGCGAAGATCAACGCCGAACTGACCAACGTGCCAACCGCACTGGCAGACGCTTTGATCAACAAACAGAATCTGGCGCGCGAGGGGCTCGGCGAATCGGTCAACGTCTCGCTCGCTGTCAACGCCAAACTCAACAAGGCCGGCGACCAATACAAATACCACGGCGACGGCCAAGTCACCCTCAAGAGCACACACACCGACGTCAAACTCACCGGCAAACTCATCGGCGATCGCCTGCAACTCGACACCGCGCCCGACGCCAGCTTCGCCAGAACCACACTCACGCCCACGTTGGTCAAGGCATTCCAACCCACGCCGGCTGAAAGCGAAACCCCAAGCACACCGTGGAACATCGCCAAACCCACGCCGATCCATATCACATTCAACAAGGGGGATCTGCCGCTCGACGGCGACATCGCATCCGCCGTGATCAACCTGACCGCGGCGATGGATGAATTGGCGCTCACCGGTGATCCGCGCTTTGACGGCGCGTCGGTCAAGGAACTCAAAGCCACGATCCAAGGCGATAACATCGGCAAGCAACTGACCGTCAACGTCGACGGCAAACTGTTGCACGGCAGCGACGAAGGCAAACTCATCGTCAAGGCCGATGTCGCGCGTCCGCTCGACGACACGCGCGGGATCAATGCCAGCGTCACGCTACAAAATGCGCCGACCGCATTGGCCGACGCCTTCGCCGACATGGACGGCCTGATCGGTAAACTCGAAGACAAGACGATCAAGTCGGTCGCGCTGACTTATAAGAGCGGCGGCGAAACGGCTGACACTTTCGGGGTCAACGTCGATGCAAAGAGCCTGCAAGTTGACGTCGCCGGCGCGTTCACACCCGGCCAACGTCTCGCCCTGTCACCTAACCAGACGATGACCGTCAAAGTCACCCCAACCGCCTGGCCCATCATTCGCCAACAGTTTGGTGAGCAATTGCCGACCATGCTCCGCGACGCCCACCTCGTATCCGGCACGATGAAGATCAACATCCCATCGATGGATCTGGCGCTGGCGGAAGTGAAAACACAGGCGAAACAGGCGCAACCAAACGGCCGATCGTCGACCGTTACAACCGCCGTCACCCAAGCAAACGAATCTGCCAATCCCTCAGCGAACCAGACCACCACCAAACTCGTCGCCGCTCGATCGAAAGCTGTGATCGAAATCACCTCGAACGACCTGACGGTCCAGCGTAAGCCATCAAGCACGCCGGTGAAGGTCACCGACTTCAAAGCCAGATTGGACGCCGACCGTTCGCTCAGCGAAACCGACGTACTGGTCAACGCCAAACTGCCAGCCGCGGCGAAACCCGCCGAGCAACCCCCGGCTCGACCTGATGATCGCCCCGCCGACCGGCCGGGCCTGCCCATTCTGCCCGACACGCCGCCTAAACCTGACCAACCTCTCGAACCCGCCCTACCCAACGGCACGCTGAACGTCATCGCGAAGATTAAAGGGTTGGTCGATGACGGTGGTTATTTCTCCGCCGCCAAACCCAGCATCAACGCCAAGGTCAACGGCGCTGGCTTGCCGGCACGTGAACTCGACGACATGCTGAACCAGAACGGCCTGCTCATCGGCCTGTTCAAAGACAAAGCCGACCTGACCAGCCACATCGACCTGACGCCCGGCC
This sequence comes from Phycisphaeraceae bacterium, assembly GCA_028281215.1. Lineage (GTDB taxonomy): Bacteria > Planctomycetota > Phycisphaerae > Phycisphaerales > Phycisphaeraceae > JANQKH01. Next base: position 1,932 of record JANQKH010000890.1, read on the forward strand.
AACCCGGTTCGTTCTCGCTCGATCTCAGGAGCGGCAACGCCGTGGCGACCGGCAAAGGCATCATCGAAAACGACACACTCAAACTCACCGAAGACTTTACCGCCACCGTCATGTTGAACCGCGACATGCCGGACGTGATGCGCAACTTCTTCGTCGGCATCAAGGTGGTCTCGGACGACAAACCGGTCGCCCTGAAACTGCCGGCCAAAACGTTCGCCTGGCCGCTCAACTTCGGCGACGGGCCGATGTTGGACATGAAGACGCTCAAGACCGATGTCGTCTTTGACGTTGGTACCGCCCGCGCGGAAGGCGACGGCCCGCTGGCGTCGGCGGCCGACCTCATCGTCAAACTTACCCGCGCCGAGAAAAAGGTCGGGCGCGTGACCGCCGTCATCTTTGACGAAGCCGACATCGCTCTCAAGCACGGCATCGTCACGTACAAGAAACCGTTGAAGATGCAGTACGCAGGTGTCGCGTTTGTGTACAACGGTGAAATCAACCTGCTGACCGGAAGCATCGAGAAGCTTTCGATCACCGTGCCGTTCTCCTCGATCAACGCCAAGGAGATTCGCGGCCTTGCAGGCGGCATTCCGCTGCCGCTCAGCGGCACACTCGCCGAGCAGAAACTCGACTTCGGCAAACTCCAGAAGGAAATGGTCAACGTCGCACTCAAAGCCGGCCTCAACCGCGGACTCGGCGAACTCATCCCCGGCGGCAACCAAGGCGGACTGCCCGGACTCGAAGGGCTCTTCCCGCCCCGGAACAAACCCGACCCGAATAAACCGGATGACAGCAAGAAAGACGGCAAACAATCCAGCAACGACGACGGCAACACCCACAAGAAACCGTCGGCCGAAGACGCTGCCATCGACATCCTGCGCGGCGTGCTCGGCGGCAACAAGAACGACGACCGGAAATACAAGGACGATGACAAGAAAGACGACGAGAAGAAAGACGATCAAAACTCCAAACCCAACGACGACGGCAAAGGCCTGCTCGAAGGCCTGATCGGCGGCGACAAGAAAGACAAGAAACAGGACAACAAGAAAGAGTGAACGTCTCGCAGGCATCGCCCACATCTCAACTTTCCTAGAATGCATTCGCGTTGAAACCACGCGCGAGCATTCGGCATGCCACGATTCAAAGACCAGGCCATTTGCATTCGACACATCGACTGGTCCGAAACCAGCCAGATCGTCGCCCTGCTCACACGCGAGCATGGCACGATGCGCGGCCTGGCAAAAGGCTCCAAACGCACCTCGCCCGGCGCAATCGCCCGATACTGCGGCGGCATCGAGCTGCTCACCGCCGGGCAGGTCGTCGCCACCACGCGCCCCAACACTGACCTCGCCGCCATCACCGAATGGGATCTGCAACAACCTTTCCGCCACTTCCGCACCAACCTCCGCGCCCATCGCCTCGGCTTGTACCTCGCGGACGCGCTGGCGGCGCTCACCGCCGACGAAGACCCGCATCCTGAACTCTTCGACGCCACACTCGACGCCATGGCCAACCTGCGCGACACGCCACAACACGCAACTGTCCTGTTGCGATTCCAATGGGCGCTGCTCGTCGCCTGCGGCTTCAAGCCCGACCTCGAACACGACATGATCACCGGCGAACGCCTGGCAACGGCCGCGACTTATTGGTTCGACCCCATCGCCGGTGGATGCTCGGTCGACGAACCGGTTTCGCCACACAGGCATGCCAACTTCCACGCCCGCCGCACCGACACCGGCCCATGGCAGGTCCGCGCTGAAACGATCGACCTATTGCGCCGACTGCCGGAGATCGACGCCGGTCCAATCTCCGACCCAAGCAACGACCTTCTGCCTGTCACGCGAGGCAACCGTCTGCTCTGCGTCTACCTCCGCGCCCTGATCGACCGCCAACTGCCGACCATGCGATTCGTGCTCGACGATTGATGTCGAATCGTGTCGTTGGCGCACACCAATCTGAACATCGCACGTTGACGCCAGTCCACATCCGTCACAACCGTCACAACCGGACCATTCGGCCCCGCGCCGAATTCCCTTATTTTCCAAGGTTTTTCTGCACCTATCCGACCATTTGGCACACTGGCACGGCGCCTGCATCTTCTCTCGTGGCAGCCAGCCACCACGATCAGGAGCAGCCGGATGAACGTATCCGCCACAGCCAGCACGCAGCAATCGACGGCCGACCTTGCGACCAACATGTCGTTGCAAGCCGAGTCCTCCATTTCCACCAGCATGGCCAGTTCGCTCGACGCCGCGTCCTTTGACAACGTCGACATGATGCTCGCCGGCATGGATTCGTCCATGACCAGCGAACAGATGATGAAACTCGCGATCGCCATGATCATTCTTCAGATGATCAACGGTGATATGGGCGGATCGGCAGGCGAATCCGCGACCGACCTGCTCGGTATGCTCGCCGCCGACAGCCTCCTTCAAAGCGCCGGCCAATCGTCAGCCAACGTCTCGACCGAAACCAGCATCAACATTCAACAGACCACGTCGGTCAACTACGCCCAAAATGCTTACGCATCGCTCGACACGCAAGACCCCAATCAGCAACTCACCAACGTCGACGTGATGATCTAAATACATCCGACATATACCGGTTCGGTTCACCTCCACGCGGACGGCTTTCAATGCCGTCCGTTTTTCTTCCTCTGAAGAAGGCGCGAACACCAGGCAACCAAAGCCCGTTCGCCTATCATCCTCGCCATGGACACTGGTGATTACATCATGCTCGGCGTCGTGCTGTTGCTCGGCAGCATGATTCAGTCCGCAGCCGGTTTCGCCTTTGGTCTCTTTGCTATCCCGCTCGTCCTGCTCACCACCGACGTCGAACCCTTCGCCGCCATCGTCACCATCAGCACCTGCTCCCTCCTGCAAAGCGCGTTCGGCCTGACCACGGCACGTGGTCATGTCCATTGGCGAACACTCATGCCCCTGATCCTCTGCGCCATGCTCCTACAACCAATCGGCGTCTGGTTGCTGTACGAAGCACGCCAACTCGGTGAAGAACACATCCGACAGATCTTCGGCGGAATTCTCCTGACCGCGCTTGCCGTCCAATGGTGCTTCAAACCCAAACCCCGTAAACGCGTCCACCCATTTTGGGGCTACCTGGCGTTCGGGCTCGGCGGCTTCTTTTCGGGGCTGTGCGGCATGGGTGGGCCGCCGATGGTCATTTGGCTGATGGCGCACACTTGGTCAACCAAAGCCACCCGCGCCGCCCTCTGGCTCACCTTCCTCTGCATCGGACCAACCAACCTGTGCTACCAGGCCTACATGAACGGCTCCCAAGTCTGGCAATGGGCCGGCCTGGCTGTGCTGTTCCTGCCGGTGATCCTGCTCGGCATGCCCCCGGGCATCTGGGTCGGCAACCGCATGCCCAAAGCACGCCTCCGCCAAGTCGCGTTCGGCCTGCTGATCATCATTGGCCTCTGGTCGATCGTGCAACCGTTCGTGATGCCGACGGACCCATCAACTGAAGCCGCCCCAGGCACGGACTCGGAAATCAACCTCAACCCATCAACCGCGCGATCATTGATGGACGATCCGGTCACCTCGCTTTGGCCATGTCCGGACATAGGGGGTACCCTGGAACCGCCAAATTGCACTTAATTCATTGATTCATAATTGTTTACATCATGTCCGGCCAAAATGTCCGGACGTCCGGGCCTCGTTTCTCGCCCAAAAACGCAGGTTTTCATGTCCGGAATCATGTCCGGAACGTGTCCGGGGGTGTCCGCTGATGTCCGGCGGACACGAAATGACGACGTTTGTGCGCACAGACATCGTCATCTTTACAGGTGAATTGCTGCCGAACACTGATCGTCACCCGCAACGACATGTCGCGGCTGGCGAACTTTTTCCGGCTCTCAACTCTGCGCTTTCCACGATCTTCACTAGTCAAAGAGCAACGACACACCGACCGCGCCGGTGGATCGGGGCATTGTACCAAAAAACCTAACATTTTACAAGTATGGCTTACACTTCATCAGGCCCGCGCGGGCGTGACAACGGACTTCTTTGCTACATTGTTCCAACCATGTCGGCATCACTCGTTGACATCATCAAAACCGCCCAAGCTTCCACGTTAATTGATGAGGACGAGGAAGTTATTGACCTGGAACTCCTGCCGCCGCTTACTCAAGATGAGATCAGCGCATTCGCTGAAAGCCTGCCATGCACGCTGCCGGATCAAGTGCGCGAACTCCTGGCTTACACGTGCGGTTTTGGTGGGGTGGTGGCGGACTACGTTGACTTTACCGGCGGTACGGCCCCGTTCGGATATGACGACGCATTTCCGCACGGCTTGCCCATCGCCGCGGACGGCTTCGGAAACTACTGGGTCGTGGACCTCACACCTGACGCCACCAACTACGGACCGATCTATTTTGCCTGTCACGACGCGCCGGTGATTCTGTACCAATCCGCCGGGCTGGCGGAGTTCCTCACCGAACTGTTTCGCGCCTGTCAGCCGCCACATGCATCGTTGATCCATGATGTCCATGGCGATGTGCTTCACGATGTGTATCGAGAGAACCCCGGTGTTTTATCGCATGCCGATGCGCTGGCGTCCGCAGACGCGGTGATTCAAGGGTTTGCCCGGATGCTGGATGCATCGTGGTCCATCATTGACCTTCGCCACGCCACGCCCGGCATGGGTTTTTCGTGGGGCCGATATGGACCGAATACGAAGATCAAGCGACACGGCACGTTACCCATCTTTGCGTACGCGAAGCCAAAGGGTTTTTTCCGGCGGCTTTTCGGAAAGTAGCCGGCGCGTCGATTGGGATGAAAGCCTGTTGCTCCGCCTATCCCCTTTTCTTAAGTCACCGGATAATCCGCTCGGTTAGATCGATCATCTGTTCTCGTGTCATCGGTGCGATACCGGATTCTGCCTTCAGATGTCGGCCCGTAAACAGCCGAGTCAGGTCACATAGCAATTGCCCGGGACGGGGGTCCGATTCGATGTTACGAATCTGGACGCGGCTGTAGGAAACCGTCAATAACGTTCGACCCTCATTGAGAAACTGCACCTGGCTCACAGAGTTCTGACTAATGCGCTGTGTAATCGGCTGGCCAGTGGAGCTTTCCCATACGCGGAAGGAAAGCGGGTTTGCCGTCACCAGGAGTTGCCCATCAGGGCTGTACCAGATGCTTCCTTTGCTGTTCAATTTGGGCGTTACCGGCGTCAACGTCTTGGTGTCATACACGCGCGCGTAAGTGTCCATGCTCAGTGCGAGTTTCTCCCTATCCGGATGAAACGCCGCATGGAGAACCCACTCGTTGACAAGCAATGGCGGCGCCAACTCCTTGCCCGTCAACGGATCCCAGATTCTCGCCTCACCACGTGTGTAATCCCTGCCGGGAATTCTGAATCCTGACGTGACGACAAGCCGGCGACTGTCAGCATCAAAAACCATTGCCGAAATACGATGCTCCTGCTCGATCGGTTTCTCAGTCACGCGACCCTCCTCAAGATCGACGATGAATACCTTCGATTCATAGAACGTCGGCAGCCGACCGGAAAACAGAGGAAGTTCATTCGGTTCGGTTTTGGGAGCCGGTTTGGCAAACGTGTAACCCAATGCGGCGCGTTTCCCATCCCCGGATATAACCCACTTCGAAAACCGGGCGCCTTGCTTCTTAATGGGCGACCCTATCCGCTGACCCGTCTTCAGATTCCAGAATGCAATGTCCGTCTCGGAAAACATTGCAATCCGTGTTCCGTCATCAGAAGTCGGTCCCAGTTTTACGTTCGATTCAAACACGAGTGGCTCGCCGATCCACTGGCGAGATCGGTAGTTGAACCGTCGGACCACCCTGTCATCGATTAACGCAACGACGTGCGTACCATCGCCACACCGCACAAGACGTGTGATCTTGGTTCCTTCTGCGGGTTTCCATTCGGTTTCCAGGAGCCCATCTTCAATCAGAACCCGTTGAATGGATCCGTCTTTTGACGATAAGGTGCGGACCTGCCCATCGGATTCATCCTGAAACACAGCAACGGGATAGTTGACTGAAAACTGTTTGTAATCATCCCGAAGTGCGGACACATCCCACAGTCGCACACCACCGTCACTGCTACCGGTTAGCAGGCTGCGACCATCGGGACTGATGGCCACGGCATTGACCGGCCCACCGTGATGGATGGGTAACGAAGCGAAGTAACCCGTTCTGGCGTGGCGCGACGCGAGCAGTTGAGCGTGACCATCACGATGGCCGACGAGAACACAATCACCCTCGGCGTTCCATGCAGCGCAAAGGATGGCTTCGGAGTATTGACGCTTGAATTTGTTGTTCCCGTTGGCACCGCGATTCTGCGCCCGCCGTTTCATTTCATCGATGGAGAGGTTGGGATCTCGCAGGAATGGTTCGGTGTCGAAAACACTCCCGCCCGCGCTTTGGTTCCCGAGGAAGAGACGAGATCCGTCCGACGAAAACGCCGCGACACGGTACGTGCCGAGGGGCATTCGGACGAACTGTCCAGACAACACTCCCAAATGCTCCGCCCAAATGACGGATGTGCCACCCTTCGAAGTGCGTACCGCCAGTTTCAGATCATCGCTGTACCACGATGCACTGCCCAGCGGTTCCGACGGCAACGGCTGCGGCAGCGATTTCCCCGTTTCGGCATCCCAAAGGAATGCTTCACCCAGGGTCTCCGGATGAAAGCGCCGCGACGCAGTCATGAGGATCCGTCCGCTTTCCCGAAAGGCCACTTGGTAGATCGCATGGTCATGGGCGAGCGGTGGCGTGACGGCTTTGCCTGTTTCCCCGTCCCAGATGCGAGCCGTACGATCCTCGTGTGCCGTAGCGATGCGCGTGAAATCTTCCGTTGCAGCAGCGGCGACCAGTCCTTTGTCCAGCGCGAGCGAAGTCGACGCGGGTTCGCCGGTCGTCGTATCCCAGAAGTTCACCCGGCCGTCGGCGGCAACGGTCATCACGCGGCGACCGTCACCACTGAACTGCGCCGCCACAATTGGTCTGCCATGCCACCAGCAACGTTTCAATCGTGGGTAACGACGAAGAAAGTCACCCAAGCGCAAGCGATTCATGCGGGCTCCGCGCGAGTCCGCCGGTTGTTCCAACAACGCATTGGCGTACCACAACATGGCCGGGCCAATGTCATTGTCGCGCAGCAGCCGATTGGCGCTGTCCGTGTACAGCGCCACCAGGCGTTGTCGGCTCTCTTCGGATTTCTCTTCGGCAACCTTTCGCTGCTGATTTGCTTCATTCATTTGAACCAGAGCAAATACGGCCAAGGCGCTCATCACCACAAACAGTGCCAATGCCGCCCCGGCCATTCGATGGACGCGCCGCGTGTGTCGCTCCTGGTCACGTTGCCGTAGGTCGTCGAACCGGCATCCAAGTAGACACGCCATCAAGCGCATAACCGCCATGCGACGCCGGGCGCGTGCGCTTTCTCCCATCACCGGCCGAATGTCCGCCGCCAACGGTTCCACGTCAATAACTCTTTCTCCATCAGTTCCATCTCCACCATCGCTCGGATCGAGCCGGATCTCGCGCAACGGTTTGGGAAAGGCGTGTTGTGGCTCACCTTCAATCAACAGTGCGAGAATACGGTCGCCGCGCCGCAATTCACGAAACCGTACAATCTCCTGCTCAACCCATTTCGATTCAGGTGTCCTTGGCGAGCAGACGACAATCAGAAACCGGGACGCCTCCAACGCCGTCTCAATCTCCTGACTCAAATTTGCCGACGCGGGCAGTTCTTCTTCATCTCGAAAAACACGTATGCGATCGTGGTCGCCGATGACCTGCGCGATCTGATGCGGGACACGATAGGTCTCCAAAGCAGTATGCAACCACTTGGCAGCCCGGCGGTCCAGGTCGGCATGGCGGTAACTGATGAACGCGTCGTAACGGAAGTCACCAGAATTCACATCATCCGATGCGCCAGATGAATGTCCGGAATCGCCCATTCGGAATCTTCCAAGAATCAAAGAAGTGTATCGCGAGGGTAGAATGACGCTTATCGTTCAAGCAATACTCTTGGTCGCTGCGTAAACATAAACCCTCAACGATTCACATTCTCACTCTCAAACGTGCCGTCGCTGAGCAAAAAGACGGGTGGCTTGACTTGAAACCGGCGGATCAAAGACACAAAGTGATTTCGTTGCCCGCCTTATTTCAGTTCATCCTTGCCATCACCATCCGGCTTCGGCTCCTTCGGTTGCAACTTTTCGAGCAGGTCTTTGGCTTCCTGGGCGGCGGGGTGGTCGGGGTATTTGAAAGTGACGCCGCGCAGCACGCCGATTGCTTTGTCTTTGAGGCCGTTGCGGAGGAAGAGGTTAGCGAGTTTGATTTTGTCTTTGATTTTCTCGGCGTCCGCCGCGGATGAACCGCCGGTCGTGTTACCCGTGGTGGTCGCGGGGCGGGCCTTGGTGGTCGTCACCTTGAGCGAATGGATCGTCACATCATTCCACCAGGAAATGATGCCCATCGACGCATCGCCGAAGCCCCAGTTGTTGGGCTTGACGTTGGAGAAGTTGGTGCGGTAGACCATGACCGGCCGACCGTCGAGCGAGACTTTCAGGTAGGTTCGGCGGACCTGAATGTTGACTTTGTACCGGCTCCCGTTGTTGATGGGGTTTTCGATTCCGCTGGGATTTTTGGGGTCGTTTCCAATGAAGTTGTTGAATCCGAGGTACTTGTTGCCGCTGGCGCTGATTTGCCAGAGGATGTGTTTGCCGTTAGCGGGCAGGTACAAGCCGAAACCTTCGTTGCCCTGGGCGCGGGTGAATTCCAGTTCGAGGTCGTAGTCGGTTTCGGTGATGTCGTGGGGGATGGCGATCTTGCAATCGTTGGCGATCGCGACGCGCAGACCGTTGGAGCCTTTGGTCCAGTTCCCGGAAATCTTGTGCTTGGCGACGTCGATCTTGGCGAGCAGGTCGGTGGTGGTTTCGATGCGTCCCCCGACGGTGCGTGACGTTGAGCCGGAACTGACGTCGTCTTTCGGCATTTTGGAGTAGTCGATTTCCTGCGGCTTACCGCCGAGGCGCTCGATCTGCTTGTCCTTGGTGTCAATCGATCGGCTGATCGTAGCATTGGCGGACTTGGTCGCCCTGATCTTCGCCTCCAACTCGGCGATCTGTTTTTTGAGTAGCTCGTTCTCCGAATTGACATCCGCGACCAGTTGAGCCGGAGCAGCGAACAGGGAAATGACGGCGACGGTAAGCAGGAAACGATTCATGCTGAACTCCAACGCCACGCCGGCGAGCGATGCACATCGAACCGGCAGCGTGATTGAAAGCGTGTGTTGACGACCTGTATGGCAGGTCTACCAGGAACAAGAACAAACAAGAAAGCGAGGGCGTTTGAACGGTCACCCACGGCGCGACATGCACCGCGCCATTCACTTCGCCGCCACTGCTTTGATATCCACGATGCGAACGAGGCGCTTGGCATAGATGTTGGTGACGTAAACCGTCTCGTTGATGTTGATACCCTGGCGCGGCTTGAGCACGGGTGTGGTGAACGACCGCTTGCCCAGCACCGGCGGATTCTTCGTGGGGAAACTGGTGCGCTCGTAGATGATCAGCGTCATGCGAAATCGGAACGGCTCTTTGGACTTGTTGATGAACTGGCCGTAGACATTGAGCCGATCCTTGGCGGTGCGTGTGACGGTGGCGACGCGCGTACCGATTGTCACGTTGGCCGAGTCGGTGATGACCTTGGCGTCGACGGTCCAATGCCACTTAGCAACGCCGTCACCGTCCGGCCCCGCCTTGTCGCTGGCGACGGCGACGTTTCGCTTGCCGATCAGTTGCTTGGCCTGGGCGGTTCGTTTTTTCAGTTTGTAGCGCAAGCGCGACTGCTCGGATTCGAGCGACGCCAACTCTTTCTGGAGCTTGGCCAGCTCGCCTTTGAGCCGGGCGTTCTCCTGCTGCGGCGTTTCGCCAAAACAGATGGCGGGGATGACCATCGCCAAAACGATTGAAAGCATTCGCGGTTGAAACATCAGATAGCCTCCGGTTGAAAGGACGGGACTATTCTAGTTGCGGGGGATTGGATCGCAAAAGGTGGATTTTTTGGGCTATCCCAAGCCTCGGCCTACCTTTTCACCGAATCACATCCCCATTCTCCAACGTGTCTTCCCCCAACAGTGCAGCATTGACCACAACGGAGCCGGAAGGGAACCAGAGGGCGGCTTCGCGGGATTCGTCGTCGCCGGGCGTAACCACGACGCGAGGATGATCAATCACAGATCGAACGCATGGAGACTGAGAAACCGGGGAGCAGTTAACGGGATGAGGTCGAGTACATCGGCCTCATCCTGTTTCTGTTGATACTTGTCGCGGTTATCTCTGCGAATTCCTGTCACTGGGTTTCTTGCGCATCCCAGCGAGGAATTCGTCGGCGGTTTTGCCCGTGTCGGTCAGACTGCGGAAGTCGACGAACACGCGATGCCGACCGAACAGGCCTTCGTGTTCGGGCACGAGCTCGACCGTCGGGAAACCGTGGCCGGGTTGAAAGGAAACGTTCAGGTTCACCGGCTCCGGCTGCTCGACCGGTTGCGGCAGCGGCGCGGACGCCAGGTGAATCGTGGGCAGGTCTTCGTGATCAATGGCGATCTTGAACGCGTCGGTGTGCGGCTTGATCGGCAGACCGGCGAGCGGGTACGGCCGCTCAATGTTCACGCCGCCTGGCACGTATTGGCCGTAGTTTTCAAACAGGTCGACCCAACTCGGTTTGCCGTTGACGTTCGCGCCGATGCGCACGCGCGGGATCGATTCGACATAGGTCGGCATCGTGGCGGCGGAACTGTTTTCCTGTCGCCGGGCGATCCATTGGGCGTGATCGGCCGCGGCGTCGGCAAGCACGTCGCGCGACAGACCACCTTCGCCTCCCTGTCCGCCGACCAACACATTCACCGGGCTCGGCCAAATCTTGCGCAGGTAATGGTTGGCGATGGTGTCGCGCTCCTGCGGAATCATTGTCATCGGCCCGGTGACCACCGCCCCAAGCAGCGTTTCCTTCTTCGCCAGTTTGTGCAGCGAGGTGAACCAGTCGCGAATGTCGGTGAACTGCGGCGTCTTACCCTGACATTGCCGGAGCAGCGCCGGCACGTTTTCGCCATGACGAAAGATGCGCTGCGTCGCCTGTCGACATTGCTGGACAAGGAACTCCGGCTTGCGAGCGTGTTTGGCCAGTTGAATGATCTTTGGAAACGACGCCGACGGCTCACCCGACAACATCGCCAACGCGGTTTTCATCCACGGCGTGCACCAGACCAGTTCCCACACACGATCAGCCTTCATCTGCTGGTACGACATTTCGAGCGAGCGAATCGCCAGGCGATGCAGCAGTTCGAGGCCGTAGCTGGACAACGGTTGGATCACTTTACGCCGCCGGGCCGGCAAGTAGATCACCTGCTTGCGCGATCGCCGGGCGATCACGTCCACAAACGCCGCCTCCCAATGATCGAGCCCCAGGTGCAGTGTGACAATCGAACCGATGGGCTCGTCAATCTTGATCGGATCGTGCTTGCGATCCTCGCGCAATGTTTCATTGAAGCGGTCGCACCAGGTCATCGCGGCGGCGATCGGCCGCGGCAACATCGACACGCGCAGTCGCCGGGTTTTGATGGTGTCGATCACGTTTTGCTGCGCACGTTCGTTGAGATGATTGGGCACGACGAGGCAGGCAGGTGTCCCGATTGGTCCGCGCGACGTATTTTTTCGCACGGGCGTTACACCACTCTGGCCGATCAAATTGGCAATGACTTCCGCGATGGCATCGGCGGCATGGACCACGGAGGTGTTGCCCTCAAAGTTCCAGGACCAGGGCATGCCGATCGCCGCCATATGCCACGCG
>JANQKH010000905.1 GCA_028281215.1 Phycisphaeraceae bacterium
ATTTATCGTTTTCGACGGCCCTGACGGCAGCGGCAAGACGACGCAGTTCCGCCGGTTCATGTCGTTTGTGCGCGACGCGGGGATCGAAGTGTGTGAAGTGCGCGAGCCGGGCGGCACGCCGATCGGTGAACAGATTCGCAACGTGCTGCTCGACCCGGCAAACGATGACATGGACCTGCATTGCGAAATGCTGCTTTATATGGCCAGCCGGGCGCAGTTGGTGGCGCAGCGCGTCGGTCCGGCCTTGCAGCGTGGGGAACTTGTATTGGCAGACCGGTTCATCAGTTCCACGCTTGCGTATCAGGGCACGGCCGGCGGCTTGAACGTGGCGGACATTCTCCGTGTGGGGCAGATTGCGTTGCGCGACTGTTGGCCGAACGTAATTGCAATATTTGATGTCGACGAAAAAACAGCCGCTGAGCGCCTGGTTGGAGGCAAAAAAAACCACGCTCATTTTCAAATCGGAGAGCCAACACTTTTTTCGGACCGAATGGAAGTTCAAGGTGTCGAGTATTGGCGTCGTGTCCGGCAGGGATATCACGACCAAGTGCAATCGGATCCGGATCGCTACCTGATGATCGATGCGACCGCAGGGCAGGACGAGGTGTTTCAACGCTTGTGCACGGGCGTGAAGGAGAAGCTCGGCGACTAATTAAGACGACCTCATCTTCTGACAGGCGGACCGGGATTTCCCCCTTGCATGCATTCCTGCTATGTTTTTCGCGATGTTATCGGAGGCGGTCAGGCGGAACCTCTTCGGACATGACGAGCAGACCAAAAGCAGGCATTTGTGTCGGTTGTGCCGAATTTGCGGGCAGAATCGGTCGATGTTTCTTCGGTCAGCATGGGGGAACGCCGTTGCGGCACGCTTGTGCGAGTGGTTGATCGCAACGCTGAACGTGGTTTGTATTCAGGGATGATCGATGTCGTCTGACTTGATACCTGCGATTGTGTTTGTGCCCTTCATCGGCGCGATGCTCGCGCTGCTGCTGGGCCGATGGGCGGGGCAGAAGACCGGCGTGCTGATGGTAATCGCCGCGGCGACGTCGCTGATCCTGTCCTTGTTCTACGTGTTCGGCCAACCGGCGTCAGCGGAGCCGTTCAACTTCGCGTGGATCGAGGGCATTTCGGTCAACCTGCGCTTCCGCGCCGATTCGTTCGGTTTGTTCTTCGCCCTGCTGGTCTCGGGCATCGGCACATGCGTCGGCATCTATTCACTGAACTACATTCCCGATCTGCCCAACGCCCGCGTCGGCCGGTACTACGCCGCGCTGATCGGCTTCATGGGCGCCATGCTGGGCATCGCCCTGTCTGATGATCTGATCCTCACGTTCATCTTCTGGGAGATCACCAGCATCACATCGTTCATGCTGATTGGTTTCTGGTATGAAAAAGATGAAGCACGAAAGGGTGCGCTGACCGCGTTGCAGGTCACCGGCATGGGCGGACTGGCGATGATGGCCGGCTTCATCATGGTTTACATCGCGACCGGCACGTTCACGATCAGTGAACTGTTGCCGCCGACGGATGAATCCGCGATGGCGGGGTCTGCCTATGAAGCGTTGACCACCTCGCCGCTGTTTGTGCCGGCGTTGCTGTGCATCTTCGGCGGCGCGTTTACCAAAAGCGCTCAATGGCCGTTCCATTTCTGGTTGCCCAACGCAATGGTCGCACCGACACCGGTGTCGACCTACCTGCACTCGGCGACCATGGTCAAGGCCGGCGTGTTCCTCGTCGGGCGGATGTATCCGATCTTCAGCGAAGCCTACGTGTGGTCGCCGATTCTGATCACACTCGGTGGCATCACATTCTTTTACACCGCATACCAGGCGCTGCGCGAATATGACCTCAAAGCCATTCTCGCGCGGACGACGTTATCCACGCTCGGCCTGGTCATGATGTTGTACGGCCTGAAACTGGCGAACCAGGATGCGCTGCAACTGCTGAATCACGCCGCGTACAAAGCAACGCTGTTCCTCTGCGCCGGCATGATTGAACACGCGGTGCACACGCGCGACATACGCCAACTCGGCGGCCTGCGGTACAAAA
>JANQKH010000906.1 GCA_028281215.1 Phycisphaeraceae bacterium
ACCACCCTGCTCAACCGGCGGCGGCGAACTGCAAGCTGACAGCCACGTCAGCGCCAACGCCAAACAAGCCGACACCATGCTGAATCCTATGCGCGGCATACCTGCCATCCTATCGGTCATCCGCCGGAAATGCGACGGCGAAATGCCCGATAAGCCCTGATTTTATCTCATCGGCCAGCCCTGCTTCACGGCGTGGGCCATTTCAAATGGGTGTGCAGAAACTCGAACGTGCCCTTACCGTGGATCGCGTGCGGACCGTTGAAAAACTCGATGGTCGTGCGATCGCCGATGCCGAGTTTGTTGTAGAGCCGACGCACCTTCGCATATTCGAAGGCAACCGTTTCATCCGGCGCGACACCGTCGTCATGCCCGCGCTCGACCATGAACGGTCGGGGCGCGATCAGCGCCGCCATCTCCGCGTAATTAAACGTGTGACCAAGATCCCACTCAAAGATTTCATACTCGCCTTTGTTTGAATACGTGTAACGCTCGGCGAACGGCGAAGTCGACGCGTTCTTCCACACCCATTCGTTAAAGTCGGCGGAACAAATTGACAGGCAATAATTGTCCACGAGCGGCGGAATGCGCATCGCACTTTTGCCGCCGTAGCTGAGGCCGTAAAAACCGATGCGCTTGCCATCGACGAACGGCTGCGTCTTCAACCAATCCGTAATCTGCTGATGCTGCGGGACCATGATGCTGAACAACGTCTTGCCGAGCGGGTTCGCTTTGCGCTGTAACGTACGGAAGCGATCGCGGAAGATGTAAATATTCTGCGGCGCAAAGGTGACAAACCCGCGCTCGGCGAGTGACGTCGCGAACGCTTTGTAGTAACGGTGACTCTTCTCACCGATCACATCCTGCGGCCGACCTTCCAAGCCGTGCTGACACACCACCACCGGTCGCTGCTCGCCCGGCTTGATGCCCTTCGGCACAATGAGTAAGCCGTAGGCAATCACATCAGGAAACACATCGAGCACGACTTCGTAGCGCGTCCACTTGTCCGTCTCACCGTCTTTTCGCGTGCGCGCATTCGCGGGCAGCAGATCGATGTCGAATCGGCCGATGACTTCATCGCGAAACTGTTTGCGGAAGGGTTCGATGGATTTCTCGTACTTTTCGACGGAGGAAAGGTCGAGTTTCTTCCAGAAGGATGCGTAGCGTTGGTGGGCGCAATCGCGAAGCAAAAGCTGGTTGTAGCGGTCGATTTCTTCGGCTTGGCGTTGGTGGCGTTGTTTGGTGTCAATCTGCACCAATCGGTTTGGAGTCTTTCTCAACCGCACAGGCAATTCCCTTAGTGCCTGGAATTTGAAGAACTCACTCGTCACGGTGTGCTGAAGGAACTGTTTGTCCGGCACCCCGACTTCTGATTCGTGCACCATGGATGTGAGCAATGGAACAAACCGACCGCCCCTTGGAAAGTTATCACGAAGGTATGCCATCGCCGCGTATGCGTCCTTCTTTTGCACGTATGTGAGCTGCGCTGGCGCCCCACGACCACCTGCAAACTGCGTGCTTGGCCCGACGCCAGTCTCGACGATTAGTTTCTGCGGCGAGATCAAGACACCGAGACCTGCATCTCCAAATTCATTCAAAAGGCCGAAGACGTTCCTATCGATCGGTTGCTGCCAGGTATTCTCAATTGACCCGAAATAACCACTGATACATGAGATTTTGATACGCGAGTCAAGTGCCGCCGCGTGCATAGCAATCAAACCGCCTTCGCCGTAGCCAATCACGCCAATACTTCGTTTACCGTTGCCGGCTTCCTGTTCTTTCTCAAACCAATCCACACACGCCAGTACCTTCTCCACCTCATAACCAATCAGATGTCGCCCCAACTCGAACGCGCTGCGATACAAATACTCCCGCCAAGTCAGTTTCGGATACACCTCCGTTCGATTGATCAATGTTGGAACAATCACACGGCAACCACTCTCGGCCAGTCGCCGGGCAAACTGCGATTCGATCCGCACACCCTTTGCCAACCCTACGATCATCTCCGGTGTTTGATCGCAGTGTGGAATGGCGATGATGTCCGCCACCGGCTTGCCGTTCGTCGGCACGAGAAGCAGGCCTTCACCGTGAATAATCACGCTATCGCGATTCGGATGTGGATCGGTCAGGACCGGCCAGCGCACGGCGTAGATGTTGTAGCCCTCTCCTTTGCCGATAAGCCCTGCTTCCTTCTGACCGACCATGGCAACAGGTTCGAAGTCTTTGAATGCTGCACGCTTACCCACAACCCCCAACATCGTTGCCAGGTGTTTTCGATGTCGTGAAACAACCTTTTGGTGTGCCTCAGCCGATGTGAAATCAAGATCCCATGACCGCCAACGCCTCGAATAGGATGCGGCAAGTTGCTTGAGCAGGAATTTGTCAATGCCATCGATCATCTGCGAGGCGATGTCGCCTTGCAGGGTCAACGGTTTGGTGCCGGGCAGGGGTTGAACCTTCTCCTGTGCGGCCGCCGGTGAAATACCAAGAAACGCCAGAATCGCAGGAGCAAGCCATCGTCGCAGACGCATGTCGAATCTCCGTGAGGTGACATCGCATTGTCGGCGGCGAAGGGTGTGGAATCAACCATGGCGCGTCACCGGTTGCTGACGGCCGGCGTACCGGCGATCTTCGATCACCCGCTAAACCATTCAGATTCGCGCCGCCCTCCCGCCATTCCTTTCCTGCATTCCTCAGAGGAACCCCGCTTGCTCCCCGCGCTTACTCGCCTATCCTTATCACCTTCAAACACAAATGAACCGAATCTCCAAATCCGAAATCCTCAATCCGAAGTCCGAAATTCCAACATGAAGTACCTTTTCTCCGACATCGAGCAACGCTGGCAGCAAACCTGGGCCGAGCAAGACACCTTCGCCGCTCCGAATCCCGGCGATGAAAATTTCGACGCCGATAAACCCAAGTTCTATGTGCTGGACATGTTCCCCTACCCGTCCGGCGTCGGGCTGCATGTCGGCCATCCGCTTGGCTACATTGCCACCGATATCCTCGCCCGCTACAAACGGATGAAGGGCTTCAACGTGTTGCATCCGATGGGTTACGACGCGTTTGGTTTGCCGGCCGAGCAGTTCGCTGTCGAGCACGGCGTGCATCCGCGCGAGACGACGGAAAAGAACATCGCCAATATGACCCGTCAGCTCAAACGCCTGGGTTTGAGCTACGACTGGAACCGCAGCCTCGCGACCACCGATGTCGACTACTACAAGTGGACGCAGTGGATCTTTCTGCAACTCTACAAGAGCTACGTCGACCCGCGCGACAACAAGGCGCATCCGATCAGTGAACTGGTTGACGCATTGCAGGGTGAAGATTTCTACGTGAACTTCGCCGGCGAATTGGTATATGCAGGAACCGCCGAGGACATGGCAGCGCTCGGCGGTGAACCCGTCGGCGTGCGCAAATGGCATGAACTGTCCGACGACGAGCAACGTGATTTACTGGATAGTTATCGCCTCGCCTACCTCGCCGAAGTGCCGGTCAACTGGTGCCCCGCGCTGGGCACCGTGCTTGCCAACGAAGAGGTGACCAACGACGGTCGCAGCGAACGCGGCAACCATCCGGTATTCAAGCGGCCGCTCAAACAGTGGATGCTGCGCATCACCGCGTACGCCGAGCGATTGATCAGCGACCTCGACCTGATTGACTGGCCGGAGCCGATCAAGCTCATGCAGCGCAACTGGGT
The DNA here is from genome assembly GCA_028281215.1 of Phycisphaeraceae bacterium. GTDB lineage: Bacteria > Planctomycetota > Phycisphaerae > Phycisphaerales > Phycisphaeraceae > JANQKH01. The sequence goes on from JANQKH010000906.1 coordinate 3,698, forward strand.
CGGACGCAGCGAAGGCGCATTCGTTGATTTCGCTGTCGCGGGCGATGACGCCGATCAGATCATCCGCGTCTACACCACCCGACCGGACACGCTGTTTGGTGCAACGTACATGGTGCTCGCGCCGGAACACCCACTCGTCGAACAGATCGTCACCGATGAACATCGCGGCGACGTCGAGCAATACCAAAACGAAGCCGAATCACGCAGCGACCGCGATCGTATGGCGGAAACGAAAACCAAGACCGGGGTCTTCACCGGTGCGTTTGCGATCAACCCGGTCAACGACGAGAAGATTCCGATCTGGATCGCCGACTATGTCCTCATGAGTTACGGCACCGGCGCGATCATGGCGGTTCCCGCGCATGACAGCCGCGACTTTGAGTTCGCCAAGCAGTTCAAATTGCCGATCCGCGCGGTGGTATCGCCAACCGATGAGTGGTTGGTCGAGCATGCCAAGTCGACTGAAGCGATCGAATCAAACAATGATGCCAATGCAATTCGTAAACACTACGAAGCGAACCCGGCTGACTTTGCCGAAGCGTTCACCGGCGCGACCAACAGCATCAACAGTGAAAACGACGAGCGCATCCTTACCGGCCTGCTAACCGATGAAGCGAAGAAACACATCACCGTCTGGCTCGAAGGCAAGGAACTGGGCAAAGGGGCCGTGCAATACAAGTTGCGCGACTGGCTGTTTTCACGCCAACGTTACTGGGGTGAACCGTTCCCCATCTTGCACGGCCCGGATGGCGAGATTGTTCCCGTCGATGA
>JANQKH010000018.1 GCA_028281215.1 Phycisphaeraceae bacterium
CGCGTCATTGGCGACGACGAAGATCATGGCAAGACAGCAAATCCGAGCAGGCATATCGCGCTCCATGCAATGTGGATGGATTGATCGATGATCCTCTAACGCCTTCACCTTTTAACGTCAGGAATGGCGGGCGTGTGAACATTTCACGGACGTGTGGTAGCAGGGTTGACTGTTTCACTCTGCATGATGGGTATGGCACATTCCGGGCAAGTTCGGCTTGACGCGCGCAGGATTCTGCACGCCAAGTCACAACCGTTCAATCACCGCGTCCGCAAACTGCTTTGTGTTGAGTTCACCGCCGAGGTCGCCGGTTTTCTGTCCGTCGGCCAGCGTTTGGTTGTATGCTTTTTTGATTTTCTCCGCGACGGTGATGCAGTCGTTGTCGTCGCGCGTCGTACCCAAATGATTCAGCATCATCACCGCACTCATCAATAGCGCGAGCGGGTTCGCGATGCCCTTGCCGGCGATGTCGGGCGCGGAGCCGTGCACGGCTTCAAAGACGGCGTACTCATCGCCGATGTTGGCGCCCGGCACGACGCCAAGGCCGCCGACGAGGCCGGCGCAGAGGTCGCTGACCACGTCGCCGTACAGGTTTTCCAACAGCAGGATGTCGAACTGTGTGGGATCCTGCACGAGGCGCATGCAGCCGGCGTCGATGATGGCGTGGTTGTATTCAATATTCGGGTATTCCTTCTTGGCCACTTCACCGGCGCAGCGAAGGAACAGGCCGTCGGTCATCTTCATGATGTTGGCTTTGTGGAAGACGGTGATCTTTTTGCGGTCGCGCTGTGTTGCGAAGCGGAACGCCCAATGCGCGATGCGTGAGCAGCCTTGCTCGGTGGCGACTTTCATGGACATGACGACGCCGGGCGTGACTTCGTTTTCGACGCCTGAGTAGAGGCCTTCCGTGTTCTCGCGGATGATGATGAGGTCGACATTTTCAAACCGCGTCGGCACGCCGGGCATGGAGCGCACAGGTCGTACGGCTGCATACAGGCTCAGCGCTTTGCGCAGTTGTACATTGACGGAAGAAAAACCCTTCCCGACGGGTGTGGTGCACGGCCCCTTGATGGCAACGCCGTGTTGGCGGATGGCGTCGAGTGTCTGCTCGGGCATGACCTCCAAGCCCTGATCGAGTGCGGCGATGCCGGCGACGTGGTGTTCCCATTCGACCGGCGCCTCGGCGGCGGCGAGGATGTGCTGAACCGCTTCGGTCACCTCCGGACCAATGCCGTCACCGGGAATGAGAACGATGGTGTGTGTTTTGCTCATGGGGCGGGCAGTATAAGCCGTGATGACCGAGCAGGATTCGATTGCTCATCCCCGGCTGACACACCGCTGCACTACAAATTCTGCCCTCATGTCGATGCCGTGCGCCGGCACCCTCAGTCAAGTACACAGTCGGCCATCAAAATCAAACTCAACTACCCTGAACACGATCTCGATCCACTCAAAAACCCTATAATGACTTTCGTAAAATCAAACGATTTCGTTTCCTGAAGAACGTGCGATTACGTTTGTTGCCAAAGGAATTGCAGATGGAAACAGCAGAACTCATTCTTGCATTCGCTAAGCCGAACAGTGTGAACGTAACATTCGATGGCACGGATTCCGGTCAGCTTGAATTTACAAATCCGATCACGGAACAGGACCGCCGTGACATTCGCTGGTACGTGGAAACCTATGGAGCCCGATCGCTGGGAGAAGAGGACGACAGCGAAGCGCGTCAAATTGAAGAGCGATTGCAGGAAATTGGAAAGGCGGTGTTCCGTGCGGTGTTTCAGGCTGGTGACGGCGAGGCGAATGAACCCTATCTCGAATTTCGCAACACCCAAGCAACACAACGTCTTATTACGATAACGTCCAATGATGCATCGGTTCTCTCCTTGCCATGGGAATTGCTATATGACCCGCGCGGCACATTCCTATTTCGCGAAAGGCCGCACATCAGTGTGAGGCGCAGGGTAGCCGGCGCAGAGCGAGGTCGACGCCCTTTCACGATCGAAGAAAAACAGCAGTTGCATTTGTTGTTCATCGTGAGTCGTCCAATCGACGAAGGCGTGTCTTTCATTGATCCTCAATCGGACCCCAAAGCCGTGCTCGACGCACTGGACGAGTATGCGCCCGGTCGCGTCACTTGCGAGTTCCTCCGCCCGGCAACGTTGAACGCCTTGGTCGAACGTCTGGATGATGAAGACAAGCCCGCTGTGGACATTCTCCACTTCGACGGTCACGGCGTGTTCATGGAAGTTAAGGAAGGTGATGAGAAGCGCATCGCTGGGCTCAGCCGCGCGACTCTGGACCACGTGCTCTTGCGGGAACGTAATCTTCGCGGCGGCGGTGAAGCGCCGGAACGCGTTGGCACCGGCTTTCTGGTGTTTGAGAAAAAGGACCGCAAAAAACATCTGGTCTCCGCTGATGATCTTGGCGACAATCTCTTTCGATCGAAGGTTGGCCTGGTTGTCCTGTCGGCCTGTCAGACTGCTTCGCTCGAAGAAGAGAGCGATCCCATGGCGAGCGTAGCGGGAAACCTGACGCGCACCGGCATTCCCGCGATTCTGGCGATGACGCATTCCGTTCTCGTGCCGACGACGAAAGTGCTGTTCGGTGAGTTCTACAAGAGCCTGGGCAGATCCCGTGGCATCGCAGCATCCCTGGACGATGCCCGAACCTACCTGACCAACAACCCCGAAAAATACAAAGTCCGGCGCGGCAATGACTGGGGCATGCTGAAACTCCAGGACTGGTTTGTGCCCGCGCTGTTTCATGGCGGCGCGGATACGCCGATGCTGACCAAAGAAGCCGCCGCACAAGATGCGCCGAACGCCCTGTCGGCCGAAGGAAAACCCATTCGGCACAACCTGCGGCCGCAGCACGAAGCCGGCTTTTTCGGCCGCCGCCGCGAGTTGTGGGACATCGAATACTGGTTCGGCACAAGACAAACACGGCGAATCTCGGTCACCGGCTTCGGCGGACAGGGCAAGACTGAACTGGCGCTCGAAGCGGGACGCTGGCTGTTGCGCACCGGAATGTTTCGGCAGGTGGTGTTTGTCGATTACGCCGGCGCGCAATCGCGCGATCCGGTGTCCGTGGCTGTCAGCACAATCTCGGCGGTGTTGGACGAGTCGTGCCCCGATGCGGACACGGTCACACAGGTACTCAAAGACACACCGACATTGCTGATCC
>JANQKH010000046.1 GCA_028281215.1 Phycisphaeraceae bacterium
GGAATTTTGCCCGACGAATTTCACCGTTGTTCAACTCGAGTTTCGCCGGCGCGTCGCCGCAGAGGACAGTTATGTGATGCCCGCGGGACATCAACTCACGGACCAATTGAAACGTAGCGCGCTCCCGTCCGCTGCCGACAGGGTTCAACCGTTCGATGGCGACGGCAATGTTCATGCGTCGGTCTGCCCCTGCGCCACCAATGCGTTCGATCGTCCGTGTGGTGCGAGCAGTTCGCAGGCCGCCTGATACACCTGATCAACGTCCACCATGGTCATACATTGATGATCTTCGGGTGTGTTGCGAAGAGGGCACTTTTTCTTTTGACACGGTCGGCAATAGATGTCCGCGTGAATTTGGCGCTCCCATGGAAAGTTGATTTCACTCCATGCCGGATCGGTCGGCCCGAAGATGGTCACCACCGGCACACCCAACGCCGCCGCCATGTGGCGCGAACCGGTATCGTTACTCAGCACCAGCGACGCGCGGCGAATGATGGGCATCAGCACGCCGAGGTTTTCATTCTTGGCTTGGAAGTCGATCAACTCGTGTTTCGCATGAGCAAGCACATGGTTGAGCAGAGGACGCTCTTTGGCTGCGCCGTTCAGCACGACAACTGCCTGGTGTTCGTTGATCAACCGGTCCGCTACTTCGGCAAAGTGGCCGGCATCCCAAGTCTTGGCAGGACCATACAGCGCGCCAGGACTGACGATCACCAGCGGGCGGCCGGATTTGTCGGTCCATCCGTGATCGCGCAGCAGTTTCTGTGCTTTGGTTTCGTTTTCGTCGCTGGTATGCAGGATCATGCGCGGGTCGGCATGGGTCGCACCGAGATACCGCGGAATGCCGAGGAAATAGTCAATCGTCGGCACGGGCACGTAGCGCCCCGTCGCGCGGCGCGGCAGTAGCCGATCGGTCAACAGGCCGCCGCGGCCGTCACGGTCGTAGCCAACACGGCGTTTGATCCCCGCCGTACGCACGAGCAACGCCGATTTGAACCCGTTGGGCAATAGCACAGCGGTGTCGAACCTGCCTTTGGCGAGTTGTCGGGCAAGACGAAGCGGACCCATCTGATTTTGATCGTGGCCATCCTTGCGACGGTGCACGGTGATGAAGCGATCGATCGCCGGGTCGCATTCGAGCACGGGCTTGAGGTGTCGGCGAGTCAGGGCGGTGATCTCAGCCTGCGGATACAGGTCACGTAATGCGCGAACTGTCGGCGTCGCCATCACCGTTTCACCAAGCCACTGCGGCATGACGATCAGCAGGCGCTGAGATGGAGCATGTTGATGCCTCGACTTACGGGCCATCAAGGCAGTATAGCGAAGTCATTCGGCTCACTGTTGGTTACGGCAACGTCGCCACGTCATCACCTTTTGAACAGCAACATCGCAATCGTACCCAGTTGCAATACGACGGCACACGCAATCCAACGCGTGAAGATCTGATCGTTGCCACTGCCCATCAGTAGCGCGGCGAGTAGGCAGATGATGGCAACCACTTGAAAGACGATCGCCATCACACCGATGTAGGAGAACTCATGCCCCGTTAACCGTTGATTACGCAACTCTTGAAGAATCTGACGTAGAGTCTGATCCACATTCGTCGGTTCTTGATCAGACGATAGGTCATCGGATTGCGATGTTGCGGTCGCAGGTTCGGTGGCGACCGGTTGTTTGGCCGGAGGAGTGTTAGGAGGGGAGATGTGTTGGTCTTGTCGAATCGGTTTAGGCGGATTTGCGGGCGGTGATTGTTTTGCGCCAGGTTTTTGAACAGCGGAGGTTGAGCCTGGTTGCTCGGCACGCTGTTGGCGTTGTTCCGCTGCGTCGTTGGCGTTACGTTTGGACTGATCGACATCGACCCGCGGCACGTCGTCATCGTCATCGAGATCGATATCCGGCGCCAGCGAAGGCATGGTCAATGTCGGGGCATGATCCTCGTCATCGTGGTCTTGGTGTTGATGAGATGGTTCAGGGCGCGGCGGCGCGGCGGGGGATTCTCCGCGCGATGACGCTTGCGCTGCCGGCTGTGAAACTGCCTGCTGCACCGGTTTCGCTTCGTTGGCGGTTTCGGTCTGCACGTCGTCTTCTGTTCTGCGTCGGCGGACTTTCTTCTTTACGACCTTGCGTTTGGCGGCGGCGGCCGGTTTAGCGGGCGGCGATTCCTCGACCACGATACGCGAAGGCTTCTTCTCAACATGTGCCGGTGCACTCGACGCCGGCCGGCGCTTCTGGCCGATGATCCGCGCCGCTTCGATCAGGTTGCGCGCGACGAAGTAATCCCGGTTGGGAACGATCGAGACCGGTTCAACCGCATCGTCGTCCCCGTTGCGCGTGGGCGGCATCGATTGCACTTCGCCCGCCTTTTCTCCGGTCGGATCGATCAGGATCGGTGTGACGCCGGCGGCGTAGCCGGCTTGGATGTCGCGTATCTGATCG
>JANQKH010000048.1 GCA_028281215.1 Phycisphaeraceae bacterium
CAGGTGCTTGCCCGCCTGAAGCAGCATGCCTGGTTTGGGTTTTCGCCATGGATGTTCGCGGCGGTATCGGCGCTCGGACCCTTCCGGGTGGTACGGGCAGTAGTAAAAGCGATCGATGAATGCACCGCTGTTGGCTTGGATCAATTCGTTGACGCGACGGTGCACGGCGTCGACATCCTGCTCGGTGTATTTCCCTCGCGCGACGCCGCCTTGGTTGGTTACGACGATGACCTTGTAGCCCAAACCCTGCAACGATGCGACGGCCGAAGCCGCGCCTTTGATCAGGCGCACTTTGTCAGGATCGCCAAGGTCGCCATCGTTGTGGATGAGCGTGTTGTCTCGATCGAGGAAAACCGCCGCAGTCATGATGCTAGTTTAAAGACCTTTGCGTGAAGGGGGAAGCACACTGCGCAACTTCATGCCGATAGCCGGGTCTGAACGAGGGCGACCGCCTCGTCGACCGCGCGATTCAGGTCGCGGTTGACGATGAAATCGTCGTAAATGCCGCAATCCCACGCCTTGTTGATTTCGGCTTTCGCCTTGGCGAATCGGCGGGCGATGGCGGCCTCATCGTCGCGCGCCCGCGCTCGCAAACGTTCCAATAGCACGTTCTCGTTCGGCGGCAACACGAACATCGCATATGCGTGTTCCATCTGCTTCTTGACCTGGATCGCGCCTTCCACATCGATCTCCAGGATCATCAACTCGCCTGAAGCGACCGCCTGCTCCACCGGTTGTCGCGGCGTGCCGTAACTGCAACCGGGATACACCTCCGCCCATTCGAGCAGTTCACCGGCGTCTCGCGTTTTGTTAAACGTCATCTGATCGACGAAGTGATAATCTTCGCCTTCGCGATCGCCCGCCGCCGGCGCACGGGTGGTCATCGAAACGCTGAATCGACCGTTCGTCGCGTCTTTGACCTTGTGCGTAATTGTCGTTTTGCCTACCCCCGAAGGACCGGAAATGATCAGCAGCAAACCGGATTGGTTGTTGCTGGAATCGGGCGAAGGCGTTTGTGCCGAACCGACCATCACGCTTTGGCTCCTGTGACGAGAAAGAGCACGGCCATGCGGACCGACAGGCCGTTGCTGACCTGTTCGAGGTAAGTGCTGTTGGGACCATCGGCGACGGCGGAATCGATCTCCACGCCGCGGTTCATCGGGCCTGGGTGCATCACCAGCATTTCGGGTTTCGCCAACGCCATACGTTTGAGGTTCAACCCGAAAAACGCAGCGTACTCGCGCAGACTGGGAAATGCCTGCCCACTGATGCGCTCGAACTGAATGCGCAGCATGTTCACCGCATCCACGCGCGGCAGTACGTCGTCGAGGCTGTTCGACAGTTCACAACCCAGATCGCGAAACGAGCGGGGCAGGATGGTCGGCGGTCCGACGAGGATCACGTGCGCGCCAAGTTTGAGCAGGCCGTGCACGTTGGATCGGGCAACGCGACTGTGGGCGATGTCGCCGACGATGGCGACGCTCAGGCCGGACATATCGAAATCATCGCGACCAAGCCGTTTGCAGAGCGTGTATATGTCGAGCAGCCCTTGAGTGGGGTGTTCGTGCTGACCGTCGCCGGCGTTGACGACGCAGCAATCGACCGACCTCGCCAGTTGCTCGGCGGCGCCGCTGAGATGATGACGGAGAATGAACACATCGACGCCCATCGCTTCGATGGTCCGCGCTGTATCGGCAAGCGTTTCGCCCTTGGAAACGCTCGATCCCTTGGCGGCGAAGTTCAACACGTCGGCGGACATGCGGTTGGCCGCCAGTTCAAAACTCATGCGGGTGCGCGTGGAGTCTTCATAGAAAAGATTAACGACGACTTTGCCGCGCAGAGCCGGTACTTTTTTCACGCTGCGCGTGCTGACGCTTTCAAAGCCTTGTGCGGTTTTCAGAAGGAATCGAATGTCGTCGGCGGAAAGGGTTTCGAGGCCAAGCAAATGACGATGCGTCCAGCGATACGCGGCTTGTTCAGTCGGGCTGGACTGGACGGCGTCATTCACAACGCACCTC
>JANQKH010000071.1 GCA_028281215.1 Phycisphaeraceae bacterium
CAAGAAGACCGGCGCCGCCGGCCGCGACGCGCAAACGTCGCTCGATTCGATGACCGTCGGCGAAGGCTTGCAGGCTGAACTGTTCGCCGCCGAGCCGATGCTCACCAATCCGTCGAACATCGACATCGACCACGCCGGTCGCGTCTGGGTCGCCGAAATCGTCAACTACCGCCGGCATCGCAACAAGCAGCCGGAAGGCGATCGCATTCTCATTCTCGAAGACACCGACGGTGACGGCAAAGCCGACAAACGCACGGTGTTTTTCCAGGAGCCGGGATTCTCTTCCCCGCATGGCATCTGTGTGCTTGCGACGCCCGACTTCAAAGGCACGCGCGTCATCGTCTCCGTCGGCGACAGGGTCTTCAACTTGTACGACGACGACGGTGACGGCAAAGCCGACCGCAAGGAACTCATGTTCACCGGCATCTCCGGCGCCCAACACGACCACGGTATCCACGCGTTCGTGTTCGGTCCGGACGGCAAACTCTATTTCAACTTCGGTAACAGCGGCCGACAGATCAAAGACAAAGACGGCAAGCCGATCACTGACTCCGCCGGTAACATCATTCAAGCCAACCGAAAGCCCTACCAGGAAGGCATGGTCTTCCGTTGCAACCTCGACGGCAGCGAGATGGAAACGCTCGGCTGGAACTTCCGCAACAACTGGATGGCGACCGTCGACTCCTTCGGCACCATCTGGCAGTCCGACAACGATGACGACGGCAACAAGGGCGTGCGCATCAACTATGTCATGGAGTTCGGCAACTACGGCTACAAGGATGAAATCACCGGTGCCGGCTGGCGAACCAAGCGGCCGAACATGGAAAAAACCGTGCCCGAACAACACTGGCACCTCAACGACCCCGGCGTCGTGCCCAACCTGCTGCTGACTGGCGCGGGTTCGCCGACGGGCATTACCGTCTATGAAGGTTCGCTGCTGCCGAAGGTGTTCCAGGGCCAGGTGATTCACACGGATGCCGGCCCGAATGTGTGCCGGGCGTATCCGGTCGAACGCTCCGGCGCCGGTTACACCGCGCGTATCGAAAATGTGTTGCTCAACACCACCGACCGCTGGTATCGCCCGTCCGATGTCAGTGTCGCGCCGGACGGTTCGCTGAACATCGCCGACTGGTACGACCCGGGCGTCGGCGGTCACGGTGCGGGCGATCTTGAGCGCGGCCGACTCTTCCGCATCACGCCGAAAGGGCACAAGAGTTATAAGTCGCCGAAGATTGATGTGAGTACTGTTGACGGCGCCATCGCGGCGCTGAAGAATCCGAATTACGCCGTGCGTTATGTGGCGTGGCAGGCGTTGCACAAGATGGGCGACAAAGCGACCGCGGCCTTACAGGCGATGGCGAAAGATGCAAACCCGCGTTACCGCGCGCGGGCGATCTGGTTGCTGGCAGCCGGCGCGAGTGATATCAACACCGTGATCGCACAGGCGGCCGGTGACAAGAGCGATGACGTTCGCGGCATGGCGATCCGTATCGCCCGGCAACATCCCAAAACCGCCAAACTCAATGATCTGATCGCCAGGATGGCGGACGACAAGTCACCGCTGGTCCGCCGCGAGTGCGCCATTGCCGTTCGCATCTTCACGTTCAAAGACGCCGAGTTGCACACCCGACTGGCCGCTGCCACATGGACGAAACTTGCCTTGCAATACGACGGTAAGGATCGCTGGTACCTCGAAGCGCTCGGGATCGGTGTCGGTGACCGGCATGACCTGTTTTTCGATTACTGGATTGACAAGGTCGGCGATCAGTGGAACACGCCCGCCGGTCGCGACATTATCTGGCGCAGCCGGTCGAAACAGGCGTTACCGTATCTGGTCAAAATCATGAAAGACCCGAAGACGTCGGACGCCGACAAGGCGCGGTTCACGCGATCGCTGGACTTCCACCCCAAAAGTCCGGAGAAGGACGCGGCGTTGCTGGAACTGCTGCAATAAACGCACGAAACGAGGGATGCGTTCGTAGAATAATCTGCTCGACTACTCCGCCGCTTGCGGCTTAGCCAGGGAAGAACTGTGGTTGGACCACCCCGCTAAGCCACAAGCGGGTATTGTTGATGCTGCATCATGATCCATGCCCGAATTCCATTTCGATTGTTGTGTTGGTTTGCGGGAACCGTGTTGATCGCATCGGCCGTAAAGCCTGCTCTCGCTGACGACGCCCAGCGAGCCAAGGACGAACAGTTTGTCGCACTGCTGATGCGACTGGACAGCATCGACCTCGACAAGAACGAAGCGATCAAGACCAAGGTCATCGGCGTGCTCGAACGCAATCAGGGCACGCAATTGTTCATCGATCTGGTGAAGCGATTTAAGATCAAGGACGCCTCGCCGCAGTTGTTCAAACTTGCATTGACGAAGCCGAATGACACCCTCGGTGTAGAAGCAGCGCGCCTGCTGTTTGACTTCGGTCAAGGCGTGCGGTTCAGAGAATTGCTATCCGAAGCAACGACGGCGGACAATCAGACGAAACAGAACAACGCGCTGCGTGTGATGGGGCATACGAACCATCAATATGCACAGTCGATCCTCGCATCGATGGTCGTCGACAACAAGCGATCCAAGCAGCAACGCACCGTGGCCGTGCAGGCGCTCGGTCAGACGCGCAGCGGTGAGCGGCGTTTGCTTGCCCTCGCGCAGAAAGGCCAGCTTGCGGACGACCTTCACTTCACGGCCGGCAATGTGTTGTTCGCCTCGCTCGATGAAAAGATTCGGGCCGCGGCCAAGAAGCACATTAAGTTGCCTGCTTCCCTCAACGCCAAGCCGTTGCCGCCGATTAGCGAACTCATCAAACGCAAGGGCAACATCGCCAACGGCCTGCGTGTGATGAAGAAGACGCAGTGCTTTACCTGTCACCGCGTGGAGAATTCTCGCGTGCTCAGCGGCATCAACGAAGGCAAGGACGTCGGCCCCGCGCTGAGTGAAATCGGCAGCAAGCTCGCCCTTGACGCGATGTTCACCGCCGTGGTTGATCCCTCCGCCGCCATCGAACACAACTATACCGCTCATCACATCGAGACCGAAGACGGCGAGGAACTGGTGGGCATCATCATCAGCGAGACGAAGGAGAAAATCGTCGTCCGCGTCGCCGGCGGGATCACGTATTCGATCAAGCCGGCCGACATTTACAGCCGCAAGGCGCTCAAGACGTCGCTGATGCCGCCGAATCTGCAACTGGCGATGACCGAGCAGGAACTGGTGGATCTGGTGGCGTTTCTGGCAGCCTTGAAGAAGCAATAAGCGTTGATTTGACAGAACTTTATCGTTTCCCGGCCTGCGATCGACAAAGATTCCGACGCGGGGCGAATAAAACACCGTCCTGAATCGTTACTAAGGTATAATCCCATTCTCGGTTTACGGTTTTGCTGAACAAGGAGACTTCTCGTGAAGCAATTTGCAACCGGACTCGCCTGCCTCGCTCTGATGCTGTCGTTCTCGACGGCTGACGCGGCGAAAAAGGCCAAAGAGTCCAAGTCAGTCGAAGCAGGTACGACGTACCTCGTCAACGTATCCGGTATCTCGTGAGGCAAGAGCTGCCCCAAGAGGATCGGTGCGGTCCTCAAGAGCTTTGGCAAAGACATTGTGTCCCACAAAGTCGATTGCCGGAAGAACACCATCACCATCACCATGGCCAAGGGCAAGAGCCTGAGCAAAGATGCGCTCGTCAAGGCTTTCAAGGTCCAGCCACGCTACAAGATCAAGAATCTCGCTGAAGTCAAATCGAGCTGATCGATCCGTTTGGTTTTCCCGTTTTTTCATGGCTAACCGAATGGTTCGGTAAGCCGGTTTCAAACATTCAGCCGTAAACCAATAGCAGCCCCCGAGCGAAAGCCGGGGGTTGTTGTTTGGGACAGTGTTTTGGTTACTTGATCGACTCACGAGAAACGCGGTACCGGCCCCGCACGCCGATGTCCTCAATGCGGTAGTAGTCATATCGCGCATCCGATCGTTCAAAGATCAGCCGACCGGGAAACGAATTACCTCGCATCCGCTGAACACGTTGGTGCAACGCTTCCAACGTCGTCGTCTCGTAGCAGCCGAGCAAACTGCTACAAACCAGCAGAAACAGCGTGATGACGGTTATCCATTTCATAGGTGCGTCGGCCACAAAGTGTGGCCCGGCCTGAGATCAACCGAAACCGTCTTAGTTGCTCGGCGCGGGCGCCGCCTCTTTTTCTTTCAACACCACCGTCACTGGATTCACCAGGTACTTGTTGGCGATTTCTTTGAGTTTCTTCGCGTTGACGGCTTGCACCTGATCCAAAAACTGATCACTCGCATTGCGCGGCAGGCCGTATAGTTCATTGAGCGCCGCTTCCATGGCACGGTCGGCGTTGGATTGTTTGCCGAGGAATTCGCCGGTGAGTACGGCCGCTTTGGCTCGAGCCAGGGTGTCATCGTCGACCTCTTCATTGCGCATCCGAATAATCACTTTTTCCACGCGAGCCAGTGCTTCATCCAGGTCCGCCACCTTGCAGTTGAATACCACGTTGACGTAGCCGGGCACGATGCCGGTGACCTGGTATGCCCAGACAACGTAGGAAAGTCCCGTGCCTTCGCCGCGCAGCGCGCGTTCCAGCCAGCCGCCGGGGAAGTTGTAAAGCACGCGGATCATGACCTGAATGGCGGCGTAGTCCGGATTGTCCCGTGCGACGCCGGGGCCGAACCCAATCTGGACCGCCGTGGTCTGTTTGCTCGTTTCGTAAGTGAATGTGTTGCTTTCGACGGTCGTCGGTGCTTTGAGATTGACAGGCGTCTGCGCGGTGGCGGGCATCGAGGCAAACCGTTTCTCGGCTTCCTGGAACACCATCGCCGGGTCGACATCGCCAAACACCGCGAGCACGGCATCCGATGCGCCCAGGTGTTTCTTGTGAAAGTCCGCCAGGTTCTCCGACCGCAGCGCGCCCACGACTTCCTTGCGACCGACGCGCGGCGTCTGCCACGGATGATCCTTAAAGTAACTCTGCCTGAATCGCAGCCCCAACTCGGAATCCCAGCGATCCATCTGCCGATCGATCGACGCAATCAGCCGCGGCTGAAACTTCTCCCATTCTTTCTCAGGGAACGTTGGGTTGATGATCACGTCGGCGAACAGTTCCATCACCTGCCGCCAGTCTTCCTTCAGGCAGGAGGCGGCGGCGTAGTGGGTGTTGTTGCCGCATTGTGTGCTCAGCGAAGCGCCCAGGCTTTCAATCGTCTCGGCGATGTCCTGAGCGGTGCGCGTGGTCGTCCCTTTCACCTGCATGTTCGCGGTCGCGTTGGCGATGCCTTCAAAGCCCGGTTCGTCGGCGAGCAGGCCGCCGGCGTGGTACATCTGCATCGACACCGCCGGGATCAATGTGCTTCGTCCAACCAACAGCCGCAACCCGTTCGACAGTTTGAACTCCTTGATGTCTTCGACCATGGCCGTGCTGGCGTCGCCGGTGTCGCCGGCAGTGTTGGCGACGATCTTCTGAATCAACACGCGGTTGTCTAGGTCCACAGGCTCCGACTCGACCTTCGGCAGATTGGAATCATCCGGCTTCTTCAAAGGCAATGGCTTCTCGCCGCCCGAGGGAAACAGCGTGAGCGTGATGGTCTTTTGATCCACGAGATACTTTGCCGCGGCGTCACGAATGTCGTCCACCGTCAATGCCTGCACGGCTTTGGCGTAACGCTTGAGGTAGTCGGGGTCGCCCATGCCGATCACATCACGGGCGAGGCGGTCGGCCATGTCCTCCGCAGTCTGCGCGCTGAAGATGACCTGCGCCACGGTCTGTCGTTTGGCCCTGTCCAGTTCTTCCTGCGTGACGCCTTTGTCCTTGATCCGTTCGATTTCAGCGATGATGGATGCCTTGGTCTTTTGGACGGCGAGTTGAATCGCCTGGTCCTGCGCGGCGTCCGTCGGTTGCCCTGCACCGGCGGCGGGCACCATCAACTCGGCTTCCGTGGCGAAAAAGCCGGCGCCCCAGGTGAAACTGAGGTTGTACGCCGACACGGATGTCACCAGCCGATCACGGTCGCGCACGGTTTGTACGAGTCGGCTGGATTCACCCTGGCCGAGGATCACGCCGAGCAGGTCGAGCGCGTAGTCGCCGTCTTTGCCCAGTTGTGTGCCGGGCCAGGCAAGGCGAAGCCGGGGTCGACGGATGTCCGCCACGCCGCTGAGCGTGACCGGTTGTTCAATCTCCGGTTCAATCGGAAAGCTCAGGTTCGGCAGTTTGCCCTCCGGTTGATCTTTCCAAAGCGCGGTGATCTGATCGACGACTTGTTGTTTGTCGATGTCGCCGGTCACCACGAAGACCATATTGTTGGGCACGTACATGCGTTTGTAGAAGTCGAAGATTTCATCGCGGGTAATGTCGAGGAATACTTCGAGGTACCCGATGGTGGGATGGCGGGCGGGGTGCACTTTGAACCGCGCTTGTTGCATCAGTTTCCAGAGGATGCGATTGGGTTCGCCTTGGCCCATCTGGAATTCGCGCTGGATGACCTGCCGTTCGCGCGCGAATTCCACGTCGCCGATCAGGTTGTTCTGCATCCAGTCGGTCATCAGATCGATGGCGTCGGCGGCGTAGGGGCGGGTTGTATTGATGTAGTACGCGACCTGTCCGAGGCTGGTGAAGGCGTTGGTCCGCGCGCCGATGCGGCCGAGGATGGCGTTTGATTCCTCTTCCTTGCGCGTGGATGTCGTGCCGCCCGACAACAGGTGTTCCAGGAAGTGACTCAATCCCGCGCCGACGTGTTCCTGTTCATAGATCGATCCGGTCTTCACCCAGATCTGCGATGAGACCACCGGCGCCGTCTTGATTTCCTGCGCGACGACGATCATGCGATTGGGCAAAGTGACCATCAGGCGGTCAGCCGTTTCCTGCAACACGCGATACTCCTTGTCGGGATGTTGGTTCGAGGTGGTGGACTTGCCGTCATTTCTGGCGGCATCTTTGGCGACGCCGTCTTTTTCGGGCGCGTCCTTGCCCGATGCGTCTTTGCGTGCGATATCTTTGAGTGTCCTGTCTTTGGCGATCGCATCTTTGCCGGTGTTGTCTTTGTTTGCCACGTTGTCGTCTTTGGTGGAGCCGCGATTGGGATTCGGATTGTGCACCGAGTCCGCCGCCGGTTCGCAACCGTTTGGAACCACAAGCAGGCAGGCAATCAGGACAGCGAGCATTGATGTGAGAACGATGCGCATGGTTGGGCCTCCGCGAACGGTGTGGAGGCACATCTTATGTCTTGGGCGCGAAGTCTGCGAACAAGTTCGCAGCGGCTGGCGCGAGGAGCGAGACCCGAACTGCGCTGGTCCTCATTATGCTGCGACAGCATGGCGGCTCTGACCGAGAATGGCCTGCACCTCTTTGACCGAGGCTTGGTATAGATACGCCAGTTCGCCAAGGTCAATGTGGACTTCGGCGGCGGCGCTGGTCATTGCTGTGAACGCACCGTTCTCATGGGCGAGCGCGAGGGTAAAGATGCGGCCCTTCGACGAATCATCGCCGCGCAACCCGGATCGAATCTCCTCTGGAACGGAAAGTTCGTCCAACAGTTTTAGCATGGGCACATCCAGCATAGCGGGTAGGCCTGAGATGATGCCGATCATGAACAGGTCCAGTGCGGAGTCGGAGGATTTGATCGCACCGCCGAGCGATTCACAGAAAAAAGCACGTGTCAGGCAGATCGCGACAATCTCTTCGGGTTTGTCACCGGCAAGATCACGGGTGACCAGCGACGTGGCCCACTGCCGAACTTTCTTCGGTCCCAACAGGAGCAACGCGCGCTGGATCGAGGTGATCTGTTGCGAGATGCCGAAAGCTGCCGAATTGACCAGTCGCATCAGGCCGACGGAAAGCGCCGCGTCGCTTCGAATGAGTTCTTCCAATTGTTTGACGTCGATATCGGGCTGGTTGACTGCTTGAATGAATTGGATCCGGTTGATCTGCGAGGATGGAATCTCGCGATGTTCAAGCACCTGTGGCTTGAAGAAGAAGTAGCCTTCAAACAGGTCGAACCCAGCCGATTTGGCTGCCTCAAACTGTTGCGGTTGTTCGATGCCGCTGGCGATCACCGCCGTCTGAGGCGGCCGCACGGACGCCAGCCGCTCCGAGCAGTTTGCGGCATTGATGTCCGCCGGTGCGTTCACTTTGAAAAAATCCGTTGGCGTCAGATGGCTGCCCGATTGTTGAAGGTGGTCCAAGGTGCCTACCAAGCAGAGGCGAAAGCCCGCCTGGCGCATTTCGCCACACGCCTTCGTCAACTGCTCATCCCATGAAAGATCCACCGCGTTCAATTCAATCACCGTGATATCAGGCGGAAGCACTTGATAGGATTGATCAAGTATGGTCTGTGGCGTCAGTCGAACGAATATGCACCGATGATTGGCGAGCACCTTGGGATCGAAATAATCGGACAGACAAGTCAGAATCTGCTCTGCCTGTTGTTGCGGATTGGATGAATCTTCGGAGGGCAGGCAATAGGTTAACTCGTACCCGAACACCGCGCGGCTCGCATTGAGATACGGTTGACGGGCGATCAAAAGTGGCGGTGTGTTTGAATCGGACATCATTCTCACCTTTGTGGATTACGAATTGGAAACAGATTAATGGTGTCCATGATGTCTTTGATGGACGTTTTTCCCCGTGTGATACGTCTAGGATTCGCTGGGTGTCTTTAACGTCGGGTAATATCACACTGTCCATTAGGAGCCACGCGAACAAGTGAATTATCAGACCCGGCTTTTTTCGATAATGCAAGACGATGGCGTGTGAATCAAACCCCATGCGAAACCAGACCGCCGTCCATGTTGTCATTCCCGCACTGAATGAAGAAGCGTCGCTGCCGTGCGTGTTGCAAGCGATCCCGGATTGGGTTGATCAGGTGGTCGTCGGTGACAACGGCTCGACGGATCGCACAGCCGAGGTGGCCGTCGAAGGAGGGGCGATTGTCGTTTCTGTTCCGCGCCGTGGTTATGGATCGGCATGTTTGGCTGCGCTGAAGGCGATACAGGTTGGACGCCGCAGGTCGTGCGGCGACCTCATCGACCGAACAGCCCCGCCAACTGACATCATCGTCTTCCTCGACGCCGACTATTCCGATCATCCGGAACAGATGGACCGTCTGGTCGACCCGATTCTTGCCGGCGACGCCGACATGATTATCGGTTCGCGCGTGTTGGGCCGTCGTGAACGCGGGGCATTGACGCCTCAACAACGCTTCGGCAACGCGCTGGCGTGCACGCTGATCCGCTGGTTCTGGAAAGTGCGACACACCGACCTGGGACCGTTTCGCGCGATTCGGTCCGACGCTTTGCAACAACTCCAGATGGACGATCCAAACTACGGCTGGACGGTGCAGATGCAGGTCCGCGCCGCCAAACTAGGCATCCGCGCCAATGATGTGCCGGTCGACTATCGCAAACGCATCGGCAAGAGCAAAATCTCCGGCACGGTGCGCGGTGTCGTGGCGGCGGGGGCGAAAATTCTGTGCGTCATTTTCAAGGAAGCGATCAAGCGCAAGAAAAAACCAGCCAGCTCGCGCTGACCGGTCTTGTTTCGATGGCATTCGGGGCGTTGGCCCAGCGCGTTACTTGTTGTAGTAATCCGCGTTCCGCGCGATGAAGCTGTCCCATTCGCTGGGCAGGTCTTCTTCGGGGAAGATCGCTTTGACCGGGCATTCGTCCACACACAGGCCGCAGTCGATACAGGTGTCCGGATCGATATAGAGCATGTCTTCCTGTTCGAAGTCGTCGTCATCCTTGGTCGGATGGATGCAGTCGACCGGACAGACATCGACGCAGGCGGTGTCTTTGGTGTTCACACAGGGTTCGGCGATGATGTGCGTCATAGTTAATTCCTTGTCCTGAAAAGAACCAGAAACGGTTGGGTGGCTAGTATAGCCCTCGCGTTGGGCCGGGCAAGCCGAATCGCAGCGAGACCGGAATCATTGGATCGATTGTTTTGGAATTCATCGGTGATTCGGCGCCGTCGCCTTCGTCTTTCACTTGTTGATACTCGGTCGCAACACGTCGCTTTGCTTTCGGTAGAATCCCCGCCCCTGAAACTTCGCCAAAAGAGGTTGAACTCTCATGAGCACCGCACCCGCCAAACGTCCCGCCGTCCTGATCGTCCGCGATGGTTGGGGACGCAATCCGAATCCTGAGCACGATGCATTCAATGCGGTGAAGCTCGCCGATACGCCGCGCTGCGATGCGCTGCTGCGCGAGTATCCTTGGACGCTCATTCACACCAGCAGTGAAGACGTCGGCCTGCCCGAAGGCACGATGGGCAACAGTGAAGTTGGCCACCAGAATCTCGGGGCTGGGCGCATCGTCGATCAGGAATCGGTCCGTATCACCAAGGCGGTGCGCGAAGGCAAACTGACGGAGAATGAAGCGCTGGTGAACGGGATCAACCGCGCAAAAGATCATGGCAAAACCGTTCACCTGCTCGGCATCGCCTCCGACGCCGGCGTGCACGGCCTGCTCGGCCATCTCTACGGCTGCCTTGAACTGTGCAAACAACTCGGCATGGCGCCAGACAAGGTCGCGCTGCACCTGTTCACCGACGGCCGCGATACCGGTCCGTTCACCGGTAAGGCGTATATCGAAGCGATCGATGCGAAATGCAAAGAGATCGGCGTCGGCCGCATCGCAAGCGTAGTGGGTCGCTACTACGCGATGGACCGTGATAATCGCTGGGAACGCGTCGCCAAAGCGTACCGCCTGCTCACTCAAGGAAACTACGACAGCGAAGTCGGTAACTATGAAACTGCTGCTGCGGCGATGCAGGATTACTACGACAATCCGTCAAACCAATCACAGCGCGGCGATGAGTTTGTATTGCCCCGCACCATCGCGCCCGACGGCGATCCCGAACCGACGCGCGTCAAGGACGGTGACACTGTCATCTTTTACAACTACCGAGGTGACCGTCCGCGCGAAATCACGCGAGCGTTCGTGATGCCGGAGTTTTACGGCCACGTCGCCCCGTCCCCCGATTCCGGCGAACAAGGGTTCGACCGCGGCGACCAACTCGACC
>JANQKH010000077.1 GCA_028281215.1 Phycisphaeraceae bacterium
CCGCTTGTCTGGCAGTGCAAAGACCGTCACGACCGAACACTGGCAGGCAAACTGCCAGTGGTACGAAGTGATGGCACGAGCAGAAGGCGTTGATATTCACTCTGCGACGTCGGCGCGTTTCCGCTATAACCGTCGGCGTGGACCTCGAACTGACCGCGATGTTTTTGATTTCCGTCGCCGCGCTGGGTTTTATTGCCGGCACGCTTGGCGGCATGCTGGGGGTCGGTGGCAGCGTGATCATGATTCCCGGGCTGGTCATGCTGTTGGGCCAGGACAAGATCCCCGGTGTGAACCAGCACATCTACCAGGCGGCGGCGATGATCGCGAACGTCGCGGTGTCGGTGCCGGCAGCGCTGCGGCATCATCAGGCGCGGGCGACCTGTCCCCAGGCAATCAAATGGCTGTTGCCCAGCACGTTGTTTTTTGTGCTCGTGGGCGTGTGGCTTTCGAACCAGTTCACGAGTACCGAAGGCGCGGTCTGGCTCGGCCGATGTCTGGCGTTCCTGCTGGCGTACGTGATCGTGATGAACATTCGCAAGCTGATCAAACAGTGGCGAACGAACAGCGTGACGAACCGGATGTCGAATGGCACAACCGAGCCGGTCACCGCACCGCCCGAAACGGCACGGGCCTCCGAATCTTCAACGGTAAACGAAGCACCTGACCATTCAGAAGAATCGATCAGCGACGGTACGGGATTCGGCGACGC
This sequence comes from Phycisphaeraceae bacterium, assembly GCA_028281215.1. Classification (GTDB taxonomy): domain Bacteria; phylum Planctomycetota; class Phycisphaerae; order Phycisphaerales; family Phycisphaeraceae; genus JANQKH01. The sequence goes on from JANQKH010000077.1 coordinate 710, forward strand.
GGGCGAATCGGATGACCCCGATGCGTTCGAGGCGATGGACGATGAAGACGACGGCGCATGTGAACCGCCCCAGGCCACCAACACAGACGACAGCGCGGCGACCGCACCGGATGAATCACACGAAGGTCTGATCACCCCGGTGCGTTGCATCACGGTCGGTTCGGTGATGGGTATCCTAGCGGGCTTGATGGGTGTGGGCGGCGGAGCGATTGCCGTGCCGTTGCAGCAGATCATGCTGAAGCTGCCGTTGAGGCGATGCATTGCCAACAGTTCCGCGGTGATCTGCATCAGTGCGGCGGTCGGTGCGGTCTACAAAAACGCGAGCCTGTCACAACACGTCGTGGAATCGACCGGTGATCCATACAAGTGGCAAAACAGCGTCGCACTGGCGATGCTGCTGGCGCCGACGTGTTTCATCGGCGGACGGATCGGCGCGGCGTTGACCCATGCGCTACCGTTGCGCTGGGTGCGGGGTGCGTTCATCGCCTTACTGTGTGCGGCGGCATACAAGATGGCCGCGATCCCCTGGTAACGTGTCCGGCGGTTGCAGGTTGTGGTAATCACAGGGCTCGTTTTTCCGCATTTTCCAGTGATTTTCGACCACCCTCAATCGCCCCACCTCCCAAAAACCGCTTGGTGTTTCCCCCATTTTCTGCTACTCTGGGACGCGAAATGGAGAGTGGGGAGGCATGTCGGGAACGGCCTCTCATGTTGGAGTGGTCGAACGTTTGGAAAGTCATTCACGCTGGGAGTCATGTCGCGCGGAATGTGAGTCAGTCTGATCTCGCTTTTTAAGTGGGCGGCCGCGCAACCTGAAACCGTTGGAGAAAACCATGTTGGCACATCGCTTGATTCGATCCATGATGTTCACGTTCGCCGCGACGCTGTTGTGCACGGCCATGGCCGCGCCGACCCAAGCCGCGCTGTCGTTCAAGAACAGCGACTCGACCGTCATCTTCACCCACGAGGTGAACGAAAGCGGCGGGCCCTCACGAACGGTCACCATCTCCGGTTCGCAAATTCCGTTTGGCCCCGGTTTGACGTTTCCACTGGCCGACAGTTCACTCACTGAAAACTTTTCCGGTAACGGCGACGTGGTCAGCAGGGCCCGCGCCGGGTTCGGACAGATTACCACGTTGTTTACCGGCACGGGAACCGTCAAACCCGGTACATTGATCACCCAGTCCGACCCCGACAATTTGAGCGATGAGTTTTCGTCGCTGTCGATTGACTTTGACTTGAAATGGGATGTCACCCCGCCGCGCTACGGCCCGCCGATCATCGGCGCCTTCAATGTGCCCGTGCTGGCGGTGGTCGGCAGTGGTGGAGCCGCGAAGGTCGAAATCATCGACATGAAATGGCAGAAAGACACCGGCGGAACAGTCACTGACCTGCGCACGCAGGCCAACGTTGAAGTGAACTTCGACCAGGGCGCGACCCTGACCGCGATCAGTGTGCCCCCCGCCGCGTTCTCCCCGTTCCTGCTCACGCCCGCTGACGACCTGCTGGTCAACGGCACGATCAAGTTCAGCACCAAGAACGCCGACCAACCGGTTCACTTTTACCCTGAACTGCCCAGCATGACCGAACTGGCGGAGGACAGCAACGCATTTGTTCACCTCGAGTTCAACGAAGCCGCGCCGGGCAACAATGCCGCAGGCCAAGTCATCGATTCGATCTCCGGCTTGCAGGTCGGCGTCTACGGCACCGTTCCTCAGCATGTGGCGGGTATTCCTAACGATCCCGGGAACTCTGCCGTCGCGTTTGATTCAACGGACAACGCGCTGGTCGTCGTACCGTCGTTCCAGAGTTTTACCGCCGAAGCATTCATCGCCGCGAACGGCGCAACCTTCCTTGGGAACGGCATCATTGCCGGCGAAGTGGAAGACGACGGTTTCATCATCCGCTCCATCAACGGCACCAACCAAATCGAAGCCATCATCTTCGACCCGTCTCAAAATGCGTTCAGCCTCGGGCCCGTGGCCATACCCGGTCCTTTGACCGACTTCCATCACGTCGCACTCACCTACGACGATGAAACCAAAGACGCCATGCTGTTCGTTGACGGCGTCCTGCTCGCCAGCGACAACTTCGATCTCGCCGGCCTGACCCGCAACGGCGGCTTCTCACTGGTCAACTTGATCGGCAATGACTTCAACGGCACGATCGATGAGTGGAGCTACTACGACTTCGCCAAGGATTTCGCATTCATCGAAGCAACCGCCCTGCTCGGCCAAACCGACCCAACCAGCTTTGACCGAATCATCGGCGCCATCGCCGGCGACAACGTCCCGGAACCGACCACCGCCCTGCTCGGCCTGCTCGGCGCCATCTCCCTCGCCGGCCGTCGCCGACGACGTGCATAGTCCAATATCCTTCACCACCAAAACAACGGGCGTTGTCCGTGATCCAACCGGATCATCGACAACGCCCGGTTTGTTTAGGGTTTGCCGGGCTTGCCAACACGGCGGAACCAACCCTTGAGAAACCCCGGAAGACCGACAACTTTTCCACGAAGTGACGAATTGTGCTTGGAGGCGGATGCGCCGGTCGATAGACTCAATATGAAAGGACGAACCCCTGGCCCGGAGCGAATCATTTAATCTGACGGATTGATCTTCGATTGAAGATACTGCCCTAAACGTCGCTTGACCGGATCAGCCGCTCGCCCTTTCTTTTGTTTCGCTCTTCTTTCCGTTCTCTTTTGTGCTTTGTGTTTTCCATACCATCACCACAGGACCGCGTCGACGGGGATTGTTGCATGCAAGTTCGTTATTCCCGCGCAGGAATGACGGAGAGAAGATTTGCCGGTTGGGATCAGCATTCCTTATCTCAAACAATTCGACCTTGCTTCACTTGGCACAGGCGATCGAATCCTCGATCATGTCGGCATGCCCAACGTGTTGCGCATTCTGGACGCCAACTTCAACCGCGCGCGGGAAGCGTTGCGTGTGATGGAGGAGGCCGCGCGTTTTCTGCTGGACGACGGTCAACTGTGTGAAACACTTAAAGCACTGCGGCATGACCTGTCGCGCACCTTAAGTGCAATTCCCGCGCTGGAGGCAAATCGCAACACGCCCGGCGACGTGGGCACGCGCATCAGCACGACCGATGAAACATCCCGCGAATCCGTGGCCGATGTGGTCATCGCCGCGGGCAAGCGCCTCAGTGAAGCGTTGCGAGCCATTGAGGAGTACGGCAAAACGTTGGGCGATGCGACCGGCGCAAGCGGATTCGCCGCCGCCGTCGAAACAATGCGCTACCGCGCGTATGACATCGAAGCGAAACTCAACGCCGCATTGGCGCGCGGGGCAAGACAGCAGTGGCGGCTATGCGTGCTCGTGACCGAATCGCTCTGCCGCGATGGCGATTGGAAACGCGTGATCGAGGCGTCGGTCGACGCCGGCGCGGATTGCATTCAAGTGCGTGAAAAAAAAATGGACGCCGGCTGGTTGTTGCGCCGTGCACAGGAAGTGGTGGAACTGTGCGCGGACAGGGCGTCGGTGATCATCAACGATCGGCCGGACATCGCACTGCTCAGCGGCGCCGACGGGGTGCATGTGGGACAGACCGATCTGGCC
>JANQKH010000098.1 GCA_028281215.1 Phycisphaeraceae bacterium
GACAAGTTCGGCCGCGTGATTGTCTGGAAAGCGGTATACAACCAACCCAAATGATGAACCCATCATGGTTGGCAAACCAGATTAGGACTGGGCCGTCGCCGCATCCTGCGATTTGCTGTGGGTGACGTATTCCATGCGAACACGTTTGACGCGCGTGCGCTCCACATCTGTGACGGTCACGCGAAGGTCGCCGAAATCAAAGGTCTCGTTCAGTTCAGGAATGTGGCCCAGCACAAAGAAGACGAACCCGCCGACGGTGTCGTAGTCTTCATCTTCGGGCACGTCGAGTTCAAGTTCGTCGTTGAGTTCATCCACGTAAACGCGGGCATCCACTTCTGCGACACCTTCCTCGATCACGCGAATGGACGGGCGTTCTTCTTCGGGTTCGTATTCGTCTTCGATCTCACCGACGATTTCCTCGAGCAGGTCTTCGATGGTCACCAACCCCGCCGTGCCTCCATATTCATCCAACACGATCGCCAGGTGAACTTTGTTGGACTTGAATTCCTGAAGTAACTGGTTGAGCGGTTTGGTTTCCGGCACCAGCATCGGCTCGCGAACGATATCCCGCAGATCGAAAGGCTCTTCGTCAGTGACGCCCAACAAGCGGATCAAATCCTTGGCGTAGAGAATACCCACAATGTGGTCGAAATCTTCCTGAAACACTGGGATTCGACTGTGTCCGATCTCGATGATCGTCTCGCGCACCTGTTTCAGACTCGCGGTGACATCGATGCCTTCCATTTCCGTGCGTGGCGTCATGATTTCACCCGCAGCCGTCGATTTGAACTCGAACACCGCCTCAATCATCTCCTTCTGTTCTTCATCCACGGCGCCTTCATCATGATGATCCTGCACCACGCTCATCACTTCGTCGCTCGCCCCGTTTTCCTTGCCGTCCGGCGCGCCGGTCAGGCGCCGAATGAACGGGTCGAACAGGTAGAGAAGCCGGATGAAAGGCGAAAGCACGATCAGGCAGCCATTGAGCAACGGCATTGAGCGAGCCAGCGTGCGTTCGGGATGGTACCGCGCGACGCTGATCGGAATCGCCACGCCGAATACGGCCACTAGTCCGCCGGCGATCAGCAGCGCCACCAGATACATCGACAACGTGGTCCACTGTTCCGGCCGGCCCCAATACTCTTCGACGTGGAACAGGGTGGCCAACAACACAACGAGCGTCAGGCCGCTACGCGCTGATCCGGTCATCAGTGACAGTTGTGGTGCGTTCTTGAAAAACTGGCTGACCTGTTCTTCTTTGCCACGTTGCTCCATCAGGTCTGTCAGTTTGGATCGACTCGCCTCGCGCAAGGCAATGCTACAGGCGGCGAAGAATCCGCTCAGCCCGGCCGCTGCCATCGCAATGATCAAAGCCCAACTCAAGTCGATCCATCCAATCCTTGGCGCCCTTTCATCGTCGACAGGGTGACAGCGGAGCCAACTGTCACCGCTGCGCCCCGGCTAACTCGCCTCGCCGTTGGCATAAACGGGCTGAAGTCCGATCTGCTTAAGTAGTTCATCCTCGCGTGCATGCATCGCCGCGGCGTCGTCAGCATTGTGGTCGTCGTACCCCAGCAAGTGCAGCAATCCATGCACTGCATACAAGAGCAATTCGTGAGACAATGCATGCCCGCGCGCGGCTGCCTGACGCGACGCTTCGTCGAAGCAAAGCACGATGTCGCCTTCCACTGGTTCGTCGGCCTCGTCTCGCAGATCAAAGGTCAGTACGTCGGTGGTGCCGGACACATTCTTGTATTGCTCGTGCATCTGCGCCATCTCCGGATCCGACACCACCGCCAGCGAAACGCGGGACAGATCCACTCCAACCAGCGCCCCCACAGCCGCAAACTGTTCAATTAACCACGCGTCGATCGATTCATCGATCGGGCAATGCCACGCGATGGCGGTGTATGGCTCATGGATCACCGGGTCGTCGTCGCTCATGCCCGATACGGGCGCTTCAAGGGGAGGGTCGGGCGACGAAGGGTCAGATTCGCCTTCGTCGGAGGATTCGATGGCACTCGAATCGGTTTGAGGATGGGAAGTTTCGTTCATCGTACTAGGATCTGCCGGGGAACTATCTTTTGATCGGCAGTTCGATGCGCCATCATTGGTTCAAGGGCGGGTTCGCGGGTGGCTCAGCTTCGGCTATTGCGCCAGCGGCAGGGGACAATTGCGCTGCTTGAGCAGCACGACGGTCTTGCCATTGTCATCGTAGTCGACCTCGGTCATGTAGGCCCGCATGAGCATGATACCTCGGCCGTGGGGTCGGGTGATGTTCTCGGGCAGACGGGGATCAGGCACATCCGCGGGGTTGAAGCCGGTGCCCTCATCGGTGACGCGAATGCTGATGGCGTCGTCGGTGATGGTGTATCGAATCGTGACTTTCTTGGAAGGGTCGCGCTGGTTGCCGTGGCTAATCGCGTTGTTCAATGCCTCATCCAGCGCCAGACGGATCGCAAACAGCGCACTTTCGTTGAACCCGGCCTGCTCCACGACATCCATCACCTGGTGCTGGGCGTCGAGGGCGTCGTTGGGGTCACTGGGGATGACCAGCGTTTGGGTAGGTGTGTCAGCCATCAGGCACTCGGCGGGTTGACACGGATTGCGGGACGTCGGCAGGGGGACTACTGAAAACTCGCAACCGCTGCTTCCTTATCCTCGTGAATCTGGAACAACTTATTGAGCCTCGTGATCACAAAGACCTCATAAATCTGCGGGTCAATGTTGGATAATCGCAACTGACCGCCTTTCTGGCGGATCTTGTTGTTGATGTTGATCAGGGTGCCCAAGGCGGCTGATGACAGGTGCTCAACGTTGGAAAAGCTGATCAGCAGCTTCGGGTTGGGCGCCTCATCGACGAGGGCAGTGATTTCGTCGCCGATCTGTTGAATCGCCGCTTCCTCGAGGATGTTGCGATCAAGCAAATCGATCTGGACAATGTCACCGTCTTTGTCAACGGTGAGACGCGCTTCGGTGGCCATGGAGCGACTCCGTAAATATTGCTCCTGCAAAATGTAGGGAACTCGTACGAATGTGTCAAGAAATCGCCGTTTCCGACAAGGAAACCCCATTCCTCGATTTAATACGCATAGTGACGAGATTCACCGCGCAGGATAGCTATGGGCATATTAATCCGCGGCTTCTTCAACCTCTGGTTCCGGCTTCGGCAGCGTTGTGAACGCAATCTCGCGGCCGACCGGCATGATGTCCGGGAACAGACTCTTCGGCGGTTGCCCTTCGCCGCCCTTAAGAATGATTCCCGCCCAGCCCGGCGCCATGACTGCCAGGCATGCCAGCAAGATCAGTCCGCCGAGCCCGGCGAACAGAATCTGGGTCAGCAACTGAAGCCAGGGTGTGGACTGCGTCAAGTGTCCCAACTGCTCATGCGTCGTGGCGCCGACGACCACAAAGCTCGCCCCGGCAGTCATGTCACTGGCACCATCACCGCCGCCGGCATGCTCGAACACCAAATGATGTCGTCCGTCTTCGAGTGACGCCAGAGCGATTCGATCGTCCACTGCGTGACGATGTGATTCCTTCTCGGTCTGATGAACCAGATAAAGCGTGCCGCCGGTCACATCGGTGACCTTCAGGTGCGTCGCCGAGCCAAGGCCTTCCAACTTGGACGTGTCCAGTTGCAGGGCAGTGGTTGCGGGGGTGACCGTCGTTTCATCTGCATCACCGTTGGGAGCCGGTGTGTCGGGCGTTGCCGGCGCCGCGATTTCAATCGTCGTCTGCGGACGACCTTCCGTCACAAGGCCCGCATCAGCCTGCGGCACAATCGCCAGCCACATCGCCGTGCCCACCAGCAGGATCAAACTCGCCGGCAGCAATACCTTCACGCACGAATACAAAACCTGGTCGATGCGAATACGAGGTAGCGTCCATCGCAGCCACATCTGAACGAAGATGGTGACGAACGCCTTGGAAACAAACCAAAACGCGCCGTACAGGTTGGCGATAATTAGCCCGACGCCGGTCAGCCCGCCGCCACCGCCCGCCGCGTTGATGGCGTCTGCCTTGGCGTTGAAGGTGTCTGCGGAACTGAGC
>JANQKH010000132.1 GCA_028281215.1 Phycisphaeraceae bacterium
CCAGCGCACGTGCGATCGCCACCCGCTGTCGCTCACCACCGGACAGCTGCCCCGGACGATGCTCGGCGCGATCGGCAAGCCCGACATCATCCAGCGACGAAAGCTTTGCTGCGCATCACTTGGTTTGAGCAAACCGTTTACTGATCGCGCCCAAGGTTTTCTGATGCGCCGCCGCTTCTTTGGAGCGGTCGGCACCTTGTTCGATTTCCGCGATGGTTTTGGCGAGCCTGCTTTTCATGCGATCGGTTTCCGTTTCCGCCATTTTCTTCAGGGTGGGCAGCAGCGGTTTGGCGCGGCGGCCGAAGGTGGCCAGGGCGCCGGCGGCGTTGAGTCGGACCCATGCCGAGTCATCTTTGAGTTGGCCTGCGACGGCGTTCATGCTTTTGGTGTCGTAGGGGTCGAGTCGGGCGAGGTGTCCGCATCCCCAGCCGCGCACGTTCTGGCTTTTGCTTTTCAGTGCTTCGGTGTAGCGCTGCTTGAGTGTTTTGAGCTGAACAACGGTGACGCCTTTGGGGATTTTGATTTCGTTGAGTTTGATGTTTTTACCGAGGTGCACGGTGATTTGTGGATGTTTGGGCCAAATGTTTTCGCCGCCGTCTTTTTGCATGACCGCCCGGGCGATGCCGCCGACCACGTGCAGGTGCCAGTCGTACTCGATCTGCCCGTTTTGAAATGTGGCGGCGTTGGCGGGGCCGGGGCGGATGATGACTTCCTTGACCTTGCCTGTGGTATCGGCGAATTTTTGGAGGGCTTGGTTTAACGCCTTGGTATCGCCCCGGAAATAGAAGTATTCGTTGCCGTTGACCCACTGGCGATACACCCGCGCCGGCCGATTGATCACATCAATCAGGCCCGGCCAGTCCTTGTAATTCGCACCATTGAGGGGGTCGTTGCCGATCGACTCCTCACCGAGACCGAAACTTGTGGCGGAACAAGCGAGCAGGATGAACGCGGCGCACGATCCAAGGTGGTATCGATGACAAAGCATGGGCGATCCTCGTGTCAGGGTGTGATGGCGGACGACGCTGGTATTGAGGACGTTTGAGCGGGGATGTTGTTCAAGTGGGATGGATGGGAAGTTCGTGGGGGGCGTTTGCCTTTCTAGCTCAAAACAATTGGTGGGTGTGCGGTGATTGCAATCGTCCATCCGTCGCTCGAACCGTGGGCGTGTCCAATTCGTTACAATCGCAGCGTCCTTTCCCCGGGAGTGTGGTGCGATGAATTCACAAGCAAAAGCCGGATTGTTGATTGTGGGCGGTGTGGTGCTGCTGGTGGTTTATTTTCTGGTGGTGCAGCCGTACATCTCGACGTTGATGAAGACGGTTGAGCCCTACACCGAAACGCCGGCCGAACGGAAGCAGGCGATGGCGGCGGCGTTCGGAGAAACAGTCGATGGCAAGCCCCGCTCACCGGTTGAAGTGCCGGGCGACATCCTGGCTTACTTCCAGCGCATGCAGACCGCGGTCAACGCCAGCGACGTCGCCGCGTACCACGACCTGTTCAGCTTTGAAGACATGCTGGACATGATCGACTACCACGCGCCGAGCCTGGCGAAGAACAACCCGGGCGATCACCGTCAGATTCGCGCCGCCATTCTTGCGCCGCTCAAGTCGTCGGTCACGAGCGACATGTTTAACGTGCAGTGGAACAGTCACGAGATTCGCCGCGTGGAACTGTTCGCCGAGGATCAGCAGGCGGTGGTCTACACGCTGTTGGATTCTGGCGACGGCTACCCGGTGAACTTTCGCTGGTGGCTCCTGCGCAAAGGTAGCAGTTGGCGCTGCTATGACTACGAGCAACTCGACAGTAACTACAACATCACCTACGACCTGGCGCTGGTAAACCAGGCGCACTTTTCGCCGAGTTCGCCCCAATGGCTGGACTACATGGACACGCTGAACAAGGGTTCGGACCAGGTGTTCGGTGACGAACATGAAGCAGGCGAAGCGACGCTCAAGGGTTTTCTCAACGTCACACTGCCCAACTATTATGAAGCAATCCGCTGGTACGACCTCGCTTTCGCGCAGGTCAATCTGGAAAAATACGACGAAGCGCTGGCGAGCCTGGACAAGCTGGTTACTTACGACCCGGACCTGCCGGATGAACTGGTGCTTCGGACCTGGGCGCATGCGTACAAGTTTGAACACGACGAGGTAATCAAGTACGCCGAGGAGTATCTCGCGTTGCTCGGTCCGCATGCCGATGTGATGTACCGCTACGGCGTGGCGCTCAGCGCGAAGGAGCGTTATGAAGAATCCTTCGCTGCGCACAAAGCCTGTTTCAAGCGGTATCCACAACATCGGTGGAACGTGCACGACCTGCTCGTACTGCACGCGCGGTTCAAAACGCCCGCTGACGAGGTGATCCAACAGGTGCGCGCCGGCATTTTTGAAAGCGATGATCCGGACGGCGCGTTCAACTCGCTCGCGTCATCCCTGGCCGAGGATCACGAGATCGAGGCGCTGCGGTTTCTGGTCGACGCGTGGCCTGAAGATCGGCCCAAAACGTTGAAGGGTTCGTTCTACGTTGGATACCTGGCATATCAGGATGAAAAGTGGGAGGAGGCGATTCGCATCATCAAACCGTTGATCCCGCGCGTGGAGGACCCGGACGAGCGCGAGTCGTTTGCTTCGTGGTATCTCGGCGCGATGGCGGAGTTGGACAAACACATCGAAGGTTACGACGCCATCGAGAACAAGCGGTACGCCTTTGAATACATGGCGGACACGCTGATGGACGAGTGCGATCAGGCGAAGCTGGAAAAACTGCTCGCCCTGCACAAACAGGCGTTGCCGGCTGATGGTTACGCCGACCTGATCAAGGCG
>JANQKH010000189.1 GCA_028281215.1 Phycisphaeraceae bacterium
ATGCGCCGCGAAACCGAGTTGTTCTTCAAGGCCGTCATGACCGAGGACCGCAGCGTGCTCGACTTCATCGACGCGCCGTTCACCTTCGTCAACGAACGGTTGGCCAAGCACTACGGCCTCGACGACGTGCAAGGCGACACCTTCCGCAAGGTGCCGGTCGTTGCCACACAGCGCGGCGGCATCCTCACCCACGCCAGCATCCTCACCATCACGTCCAACCCGACGCGCACCAACCCGGTTCTGCGCGGCAAGTACGTGCTGGAAAACATCCTCGGCACGCCGCCGCCGCCCGCGCCGCCGGATGTGCCCGAACTCGAAGAGGGCGAGCAGGCCGAGCTTGAGGGATCGCTCCGCGAACGCATGGAGCAGCACCGCTCGAACCCCGTGTGTGCTTCATGTCACCAGCGGATGGACCCAATCGGCTTCGGTTTTGAGAATTACGACGCGATTGGCCGCTGGCGGGACAAGGAGGGAAAACACGCGATTGACCCCTCAGGGACGCTTCCGTCGGGTGAATCGTTCAAGAATCCGTCTGAACTTAAGTCTATTATTCGCAATAAGAAAGAACTTTTTGCCCGAAATCTCGCCGAGAAAATGCTCACCTATGCGCTGGGCAGAGGCCTGGAGTATTACGATAAATGTGCTGTGGACGATATTGTCGCCGCGATGCGACGCAATGACTATCGTTTTTCCAGCATGATCGTCGCCATCGTGCAGTCCGAGCCGTTCCAAAAGCGGGCAAGGGTGTTGCCGGATGACGAAGATGTTCAATAAGAGGGCAGGAGAAGCGTTAGATAGGGGAGGAGAGTGGCCGTGTGATGCCACCCGAATGGAATGGGTTGTCCCGAGTCACGGATCGATTCAACAAGGTATGGACATGAGCAGTAAAACCTCCATCAGTCGACGAACCATCCTCCGCGGCCTCGGCACGGCCGTCGCACTCCCCATGCTCGACGCGATGCCCACCAGCGCGATCGCTTCCGCCGCCGCGCAGGCTTCCTCGGGTGCCCCACGTCGGCTCGCCTTCGTGTTCGTGCCCAACGGCGTAAACGTCAAGAACTGGTTCCCCCAAACCACCGGCGACAAATTCGAGTTCACCCCCACGCTCAAGCCGCTTGAAAAGCTCAAAGACCACATCACCGTGATCTCCGGCCTCAAGCACGACAAAGCACGCTCCAACGGCGACGGCCCCGGCGATCACGCCCGCTCCGCCGCCACTTTCCTCACCGGCATGCAGGCCCGCAAAACCTCCGGCCGTGATATCGAAGTCGGCATCTCCGCCGACCAGTTCGCCGCCAAACAGGTCGGTGAAAACACGCGCTTCGCCTCGCTCGAACTCGGCTGTGAAGGCGGCCGGCTCGCCGGCAGTTGCGATAGCGGTTATTCCTGCGCGTATTCCAACTCGATCTCATGGCGCACCGCCAACACACCGGTTGCCAAAGAGATCAACCCCCGTCTGGTCTTCGAGCGCCTGTTCGGCGACGGCTCCAAGCGCGAAGCCGCTGAGGCCCGTGAACGCCAGAGCCGTTATCAAAAGAGCATCCTCGACTTCGTACAGGAAGACGCCAAAACGCTGAACCAGAAGCTCGGCCGACGCGATCAGCGCAAGCTCGATGAATACCTCGACGCCGTTCGCGAAATCGAAAAACGCATTAAAATGGCTGAAGGCGCCGAACCCGTGCAGAAGATGCCCAAGGTCAAAGCACCCGCCGGCATTCCTCGCGACTACGGCGAACACATCCGCCTTATGGGCGACATGATGATCCTCGCTTTCCAGACCGACCTCACGCGCATCAGCACGTTCATGATTGCCAACGAAGGGTCCAACCGCAGCTACAACGAAGTTGGTGTCCGCGGCGGGCACCACAGCCTCAGCCATCACGGCGGTAATCACAAGAAACTCGAAGACATCGCCGCCATCAACAAGTTCCACATGGATCAGTTCGCCTACATCCTCAACAAGATGAAAACCATCAAGGAGCACGGCGACACACTGCTCGACAACGCCATGATCGTCTACGGTTGCTCCATTCGTGACGGCAACCGCCACGACCACGACGAACTGCCCTTCCTCCTCGCCGGCAAGGGCGGCGGCACGATCCAGGGCGGCCGACACATCGACATCGGCCGACAACCCGCATGTAACCTGTACCTTTCGTTGTTTGACCGCTTGAACGTCAAAGCGGAACGATTTGGCGACAGCACCGGCCGCCTCAAAGGATTTGGTTGATCCTCATACCCCTGTCCTCCCTTGCAAAAGACTTGGATTCCGCTTTCATTTCCCTTTTCGTGAAATTTTTGTTTTTTCCCTTGCATCAACCAGCCTGTTCCGTTATCGTACCCCTTGACCAAGAGAGTTGGCGAAAGAGGTTGCCGGGTGCACCTCTTTAATTCCGAACCTACCTAATTCCTCGGAGGCAAACCATGAGGGCTTTGACATTTATTGTTACCGTGGTTGTGATGGCAAGCCATGCGGCGGCCGTGCCGGTCGACTTGAGCGAGGTCGATCTCGCCACACCCGATTTCACTGATCAGGTATTTACCGACGGTAATTTCAGCACCATGTTTGATGGAACGGCAACCACCAACGCGGCCGTCAATACCCTGCAAGGCAACGCGGCTGGAGACCTGACGACCGGCGGTACACTAAACGCGATGGTCGATTACCAATTGGATTTCGACGATGCGCTCTCAAG
>JANQKH010000023.1 GCA_028281215.1 Phycisphaeraceae bacterium
GTACCCCAAATCGCCGGAAAATGACCTTAAATCTTTGTTTTCCATATAGTTAACCCAATGTCCGGCCCAAATGTCCGGACGTCCGGAGCCCATTTTTAACCCAAAAACGGCGATTCTGATGTCCGCAACCGTGTCCGTTTCATGTCCGGACATGTCCGGCGGACACGCATTGACGACATCTGTGCGCACAGATGTGAACGCCCTTTCGTCGCGCACATGACCGACCGTGCAGACGGGCATTTGCCTCGTGTGCATGTGCAGCGTTGTCATGGATGGACCCGGCATCGCCATCACCTCGAATAACCTCCGAACGACATGCCCGCACCCGGTGCGCGGGAACAGCCCATTGTACACGAAATCCAAACAAAATACGAGTAAAAATTGCAGTGACTTGTGCAGTCGGGATGCTACGGATGGCTCAGCGAGATTACGGCCGCCAGCGAGGCGTTCATACGTAACAAACACCATGTCTGGAATAATCGCCGCCGTTCGGAGGTATTACCGCTGTGACCCGATCTGAAAAAGGGGCCTGGCATGTCCACTTCCCGTATTTTGACTGTCTTTGGTGCATGTGTTCTGGTGAGCCAGTTTGCGAACGATGCCCGAGCGGAAAAGCCCATGATGGTGGACCCGTCTCAGGCTTTTTCGGCCGCTCGTGCGACGGCCAAGCCGGTGTTGTTTTATGTGTTTGATACGAACTGAGGCCGGTTCTGCAAGGGGTTGGATCGCAATCCCTTGGCGAACAGTTGGTTCGCCGGTTTGCATGACCGTTTTGTTCTGGTTTCGGTGGACACGTCGAAGGGCGTGCCGCACATCCTTAGTCCGTACAAGGTGAGGCGGAACCGAGCCTATCTCATCGTGGCCAACCGGCGGGGTGAGGCGGTGTTGAAGTTGGAGCATCTGCGTTTGCTTGATCCGTCGGCGAAACAGAAGGTGGAAAACGCGTGGCGAAGTTTGACGCGTGAAAACCTGGACGTGCTGCAATACGCGTTGACCTACGGTCACGAAAGTGATCTGCATCAGTCTGTCATTGGGCGTCTTGTCAAGCAGTTACAAAGCCATGAGTTCAGGGAGCGGCAGTCGGCGCATCGCGATTTGCTGGCGACGGGTGAAGCGGGGTATCGACAGTTGCACGAATTCGTGAGTGAGGATGAAGAAGTCAATTGGCGGGTGCAGGCCGCGGTGAAGCACTGGTCAACGCTGCGCCAATCGGTGCAACGTGAAGGGTTGGATCATGACATTGCGTACTTGGCGTCGTTCATGGCGCAAGACTGGCGCGCGGCGGTGCGACTGGTTTCCATTTTGCCCAAAGATACGCCGATCACTTCGCCTGCGGCGTGGTGGAAAGCAAATCACATTCGGTATGACTTTGTCGCCGCCCGCCAGCAATACGTGCTGCGTTGCGACAACGACAACAGTGAAGGCCTCGCGGCGCAGTCGGCGGAGCTTACTCGAAATAAATGAACGACCAGTCGCCCTCGTAGCCGGCCTGCTTGAACAGCCATTCCCACTCGGCCGGCGTGTGAAACGCCCGACAGGTGAGTTGCCAATACATCAGGTTCACCTTCTCACGTTCGTTGCGATACGCTTCGACGACGATGTGTTTGTGCTGCCTGCCGACGCGTTGCATTTCCTTCAGCGCGTTGTGCAAGTCCGGGGCGTAGAGGTTGTGCAGCGTGTTGATGCTGTAAACAAGGTCGAACGCGTTGTCGTCGAAGGGCAGTGAAGTGGCGTTGGCGAGAGTGAGATAGGGCCGGACTTCTTCCTTGGCGTGCGCGAGGCCGTACTCGGAGATGTCGACGCCTGCGACTTGCGCATCGGGCACGACTTGCGCGAATTCGTAGAGCAGAAATGCTTTGCCGCAGCCGACGTCGAGGATACGCGAACCGGGCTGGAGGTTGTAGTGTTTCGCCATCGCTTCGGCGACGACGCGCCATCGGCCGTCGTAGTGGTAGCCGCCGTAGCCGACGTGTCGTTCGCCGTCCCAGTAGTCTTCTCCGAACCGGCAGGCGATTTCGGCGCATGCGGCTTTGTCGTGTTCGGTGACGCGGGCGACGTAATCGCGCGGCGTCGATCGATGAATCGCGGAGATGAAGTCGACATGCATGGCGAATCCTTCGCGACGGGGGAATCCTTTTCGTCTTCCAACGATTCATTCATATGAATGAATCGTTGGAAGACGAAAAGG
>JANQKH010000287.1 GCA_028281215.1 Phycisphaeraceae bacterium
AACGCCTGTTTGGCCAACTCACAAGCGTCGGCGTGGCGCGAGTGCGTTTCGCGGACGTTGTAGTTGCACTTGGCGTCCAACGGCATGGGTGTGATCAGAAACGAGATCTGCTCTTGGCCGTAGCGTACGTGCATGGCGTCCAGATGTTTGTGCAGATCACGGCAATGCGGGCAGGTGTAGTCCACCATGATCACGAAAAGATGTTTCGCATCGTACGTGCCGCGAATCGGATACTCCCGCTGGGGCAGCACCACGTATCCGTTGCGCGGGCCGTTGGGCAGTTTGAGCCAGATTTGCTTGTTCGGATCAAGCGTCGCGGGATCCTGGACCGTTTCGATGACCACTTTGTTGGACGATGTCTGCTTGCCGTCTTTACCGTCCTTGGTGACCTTGTCCTTGTTGAGCAACTGTTTGAGTTTGCCGTCGATGGGAATGACACGATTGGTGAACTCGACCGTGCCGGTCGGCGCGGGGTAGGCGATCTGCAACGCGACGAACGCGCCAAAGACAAGAACCGACATGACCATGGCAAACGTGGCGCGCGGCGGCTTGAGGCTTGTCTTTGCTTTCGACAATGGTGCGCGGGCGAGCAAGATGCCCGCGGCCAGCAGGCCGCACACATGATCGGTCATGCAGTAAGGGCAGACGGCTTTGATGACGAGCAGTTGCAGGGCGATGAACCACGCTGCGCCGAGCAATGCGAACAGACAAAGCGGGATCAACACAAGCCAGGCGTCACGGCGTGTGGCGTCGCTTCGGCCGGGCGTGATGAAAAATGTGCCGATCACGATGCCCGCGTAGATCAGCACCGCCGGCACACTGACCGGCACGCCGAACAACTTCGCCCATCGGCTGCCGAGCACTTCACCGCACCCGCCTTCGGGCCCGCAGCCGGCGGGTTGTGCGTTTGTGAATGCATTAAACGCGAGGTAGCCGGCGACGCCCAGTGCAATCAACGCGAACACGCGCGCCGCCCAAATGGCGATGCCTGCGCCGGCCTGTTTCATGTTTTGCAACAGGCTCAGCGTGATTTCTTTGTCACATGACGGGCAGGTGTTGGTAGTACAGCCGCGCAGGTTGGCCTGGCAGAACGGACACGCGATATCGCGCTCGGCGAGGTAGTTCGCCAGTCCGTCGGTGTTTGCGGGTTGGGTGGTTGAGTCCACCATGCTCGACCATTGTAGGAACCTTGTGGTGCCGATTGCAGGGCAAACGCGTTCGACGGAATGAGAAAGCGATCCCGAATGAGTGCCATGGCAGGCTTGCCCAGCCGTGTGGTTCTTCTGTGAAAGCACGGCTGGGCAAGCCTGCCATGGCACGTTGCAAAGGATTGAACGACGATGCCGCACGCGATGTGGCAAAGCGCCGTCAAACTGAATCGCCCCTGCTAAACTGCCACCATGCAAACCACACCCGTCGACGCTGATACGCTCGCCCGTTCCGTGGTCGCCGTGCCGCCGCTGGCGCGTCATGCTGACCTGACGTTGAACGTCGAAGAAAACAGCCGCATGATTCAACACCTCGAAGCCGGTGGTATTCGCACGTTGCTCTACGGCGGGAATGCGAACTTCTACAACATCGGCATGGCTGAGTACGCCGACGTGCTCGCGTTTCTCGAGCAGGCAGCCGGCGCCGATACCGTGGTGATCCCTTCCGTCGGCCCCGCGTTCGGCATCATGATGGACCAAGCCGCCGTACTCCGTGGCACTGCGTTTCCCACCGCGATGATCCTTCCCGCCGCATTCGCCGCGACTTCGGCCGGTGTGACGACGGGCGTGCGGCGTTTCGTCGAAACATCCGGTAAGCCCGCGGTGCTGTACATCAAGAACGACGGGTTCATCGACGTGCTCGAAGTGAAACAACTGTTCGACGACGGGTTGCTGTCGGTCATCAAGTACGCCATCGTGCGTGATGAAACGGTCGACGATCCGTACCTGCAAGACCTTTGCGACAGTGTCGATCCCAACCGCATCATGAGCGGCATTGGCGAACAACCGGCGATCATTCACTTACGGGACTTCGGGCTCGGCGGTTTCACCTCCGGTTGCGTCTGCATCGCGCCGCGGTTGTCGATGGACATGCTGGAAGCATTGAACAGAGACGATGTGGATGAAGCAGAACGCATTCGCGCGGTGTTTGAACCGTTGGAAGACCTTCGCAATGCACACAGCCCGATTCGCGTGCTGCACGAGGCGGTGCGGTTGGCGGGCATCGCCGACACGGGACCAATTCTGCCGCTGCTTTCCAACCTCGATCCCGCGTTGCACTCAGCCGTGGAAACCGCCGCCACGGCGTTGCTGGAAAAGCAGGTCACGCGGCTGGCGTCCGCATAGTGTTCGATAAAAACACCGGATGAGTAACCGGCTGCCCGTTTTGAACCGATAAGACCCTCAGCGCATAGAGAACAGCGCGATCGTTGTTTTTGTTGTCGTCCACCCCGAATCGTCATGCACCTGACTATCGCCATCGCGACGTGGAACCGTGCCGACAGGCTGAGCCTGACGTTGGATGCCCTGCGCGAAATGAACTTGCCGGACGATGTCACTTGTGACGCGACCGTCTGCGACAACAAGAGCACCGACCACACCCGTGCGGCCGTTGAAAAGCAGATCGAACAATGGACGCAACAGCACGGCGATCGCTTCCCTTTGCGATACCTGTTTGAGCCCACGCAAGGAAAAAGTCATGCGCTGAATCGATTGGTCCGCGAAACCCAAGGCGACTGGTTGTTGCTCATCGATGATGACATCAAGGTCGAACGGAATTGGTTGTGCGCGTATGTGGACGGCATGCGCCGGTACTCGAACGCCGTCTGTTTTGGCGGACCGATGTCGCCGTGGCTGGATGATGGCATGGTTCTCAAGGGTCGCAAGGCGTTTTTGATTGAACAATATCCCGAAGCGTTCGGCATCCTACGTGTGGCCAATGACACGAAGATGGAATTCCCCGAAGCCACCGCGTTCGGCGGCAACATGGCGCTTCGGCGGGATGCGATCCCTGCGGAGGGCTACAACCCGAACGCCGGCATGTTTGCCGGCAAGCGCATCGCCGGCGAAGACGTGGAGATGGTGCGGCGGGTAATTGAAGGCCGCGAAGGTTGGCTGCTCGCCGATGCGCAGGTGTGTCATTACGTCCCGATGGATCAGTTGAACCTCGGCGCATTTTGGCGTTGGCAGAAAGGGCACGGCGCGCAGTGGTTGGCGTCGCGCGGCAAGCCGGAACCGGGCAAGTTCGGCGTGGCGTGGTGGGCGTGGCGTCGGTACTTGGCACGGCTGGGCGGCGCGTTGGTGCGCTGGCGGCCCTGGCCGACGCGCGGGTTTTATCACGCGCTGGCTGAGGCCGCGCGGTTCTACGGTTACCTCAAAGCGTGAGCAATTGCTTCCATGGCTGACGTATCGGTCATCATCCCGTGCTACAACTGTGCCGCGTTCATCGGCGCGACGATTCAGTCCGCGCTTGACCAGACCGATCCGCCTGAAGAAATCATCGTGGTCGATGACGGATCCACCGACGACAGCGGGAAGGTGGTGACGGACATCGCCGGTCGATCAGGCGGGCGCGTCCGTCTGATTCAACAACCCAACGCGGGCGTCTCCCGCGCGCGCAACACCGCGATCGATCAATCCCACGGCAAATACATCGCCTTTCTTGATGCTGACGACCTTTGGCTGCCCGAAAAAACCACGATGCAGGTTGCCAAGCTTGAACAGGATCACCGCGCCGTGGGTACCCATACGCGGTACTTCGACTTTGAAACCGAAATCGATGACCTCAATCGCGAAGAAACGGTCGACACCAGAGACAACCCATCGCTGAAAGACGTGGTGACCACGCCTTGCATCATGACGTCGACGGCGATGATCCGCCGCAGCGCGCTGGGTGAGATTCGTTTCGATGAAACCACCGGCCACTCGGAGGACATGATTCTATTCGCCGAGTTGCGTTTGAAAGGCCGATGGCGGTTGGTGGATGATGCGGTGGTCGCCAAGCGCAAGCGCGCCGATCAGGCGTCCAGCTCCAACTGGCATCGTGTGTGGGCGGTGGAGACGCGCATGAAGTGGCTGCGTGATCACATTGGCGAGGTTGGTGAAGACCTGGTTTGTGAGATCGAAGCGGAACAGGTGCGCGGGCTGGCGGAGTTCCTCGAACGCATTTACTGGCGGCGTGACCTGACCGACTTCAAAGCCATGCGCCGTCGGGCGAGAGCGATCAGCCCGACCGTGTTCGACCAGACCTTCATCGCCAGTGCAAAGGTGTTTCCCCGTTGGGTTTACAAACTGCGTGACAAGATGAAGCGCGGTGCGTGAGCGCACCGTCAATGGTCGTAGGAAAAGAGTGGCTGGGGTAAAGGAGCCTTGGTGACGTGCCCCAGAATCTTGTCGAGGTGGTTCGTTTGCTGTGGCACGCAAAGCCTTTGCCACAGGCACCCCATCATTCATCGTCGGCATTGTTGTCGACTTGCGCATCGCGAGCCGCAAACGCCTTCGCTTCGATCGCCTGGATCAGTTCAGTTTTTGCGTCGGAGTAGGCGTGGCGGTCGTGTTCGAATTCCACGGCCAGTCGCCGTTTCAGGTCGGCGTAGCGTTTTGCATCTTCAGGATGCGCGCGCAGGTGTTCGCTGAAGACCAGATGCCGTTCGTACTCCGGGTGGTCGACGGCAAACACGTGCAATTGCGCGACGCGTTGGTTGTTCACATTGAGGAAAAAGTACCGCCTGCCGGGAATGCCCAGTTCGCCCCGGCTGATGTAGCCGAGCGATTCGAGCGGTTCGATAACCGCATCGAGGTCCGTTTCACTCGGAACGCCCGGCATCAGGTCGAGAATCGGTTTGGCGCACAAGCCGGGCACGCTGGTGCTGCCGACGTGTCGCACGTCGATAAGCCGTTCGCCGCACCCATGCAGGATGCGCTGCGATTCGTTTTCAAAAACGTTGTGCCACGCGGGGTCATGTTCCACCAAGACAACACGGTCGGTCGGCATACCGAGGCTGGACCAGTCAGTTGTCGCCGGTCGACCGGCGGGAAATGCATCATGCTTCATCACGTAAATCCGCTGTTTGAGTTTGTTGCCGATTGCCGCGCCGCATTCCGGGCAGTGTGACGCGTCCATGTTGCCGCGAAGGTCGTAACCGCAGTGATTGCAATGCCAGCGGAGCGAACGCACGGTGTCCATACCTCTGTTGACTAGGAACAGGCTGAGCACCACGAACGGTGACGCGATGAACATTTCGCTGCCTTCGGGGCCGGCGGTCAGTAGCATGAACAACGTGCCCAGCGCCAGCACGCGCCACCACCATGGAACACCCCGCCCATACCACGCGCGTTGCCAGATGCGGCCGTAAAACTGGACGCGTACAGGAATGCCCTCGACTGGCAGATTCGGCGACAACTGGCCTACGCACGCACTGCATTTCGGACAGTAATGATCAAACAACGTGATCGCCGTCTGACACGCCGGACAGAGCAGTTGCGACTCGTCTTTCACGAGGGATCGAATCGATGCACCAATGCCCGGCGACTCGACCGCGCTGAATCGGTCAAACGGCACGCCGCATTCCGGGCACTGGTCGCTTTTCAATCCTTCGAGTGAGTATTCACACGCGCGGCAACGCGGCGCGATGACATCAAAGCGAGGAAAAGTTTCGTCGGCGACGCCTTCTTTGTCGCGACCGCAATGCCAGCACTGATCGAACCACGACTCGATCGCTTCGTCGCAGGCGTTGCAATGCCAGGTTGTTGCGTCGGCGCTCATGTGGGCTCCCGGTGGATCGGTGATCAGCTTCGCGAAACGACCATGATCAATCAGCTTTATTGTCGCTGACTTTCTTGACCGAAAGCCAGCCGCCCATTTTGGGTACGTCACGTTTCGCGCACCAGATGGTAAGACCGATGCCCATCAGCACCAGCACAATGCTCAGCAGTTGCCCGCGGGTGATGCCGATCGTGGCGAATTCCTGGTTGGCGATGTGGGCGTCGGGTGTACGCCAGGTTTCGTTGATGATGCGGCCGATGCCATAGAAAATCGCAAACAGTCCGGCGATGATGCCCGGTTTGCGCGGCTTCATCCAAACGAGGGCGAGCACAATGAAAACCGCAAGCCCCTCCAAAAACGCGGCGTAGAGTTGCG
>JANQKH010000308.1 GCA_028281215.1 Phycisphaeraceae bacterium
CACAACCAACTGATCGCGCGGGATGTCGATGTTTACACCTTTGAGGTTGTGCTCCCTTGCGCCGCGAATGGAAATCTGTTTGCTGGACATCGAGCGGGATTGTAGGCGAATGTTCGCCGGTTGTCTGCGGGCGCTTTTCTTTATTGTTTCCATCGATGGCGCCAAAAGCCGACCGAAGCGAACATCGCCACCACACCGAAAAACAATGAACCGCGCCAGACATCGGCTGGAACTTGTCCACCGGGAATGCTGAAGATGGCGAATGTCAGTAGTACAACACCGATCACGGTCAAAACGATTGCGATGACATAAGGTGGCACTTCGATGACACCGGAATATTTACGGTTTAATCCACGCAAGTGCGCGCGATCAAATTCGCGGCCGCATTCAGGACAGGTGTTCTCTTTTATGCCAGTTAGAGAGTACCCGCATCCGGGACAGCTTAGATCGGAATCTCCATGGTGGATCGCCATTTCTATATTGTAGCGCGTGAAAAACGACGGACCGAAGCCCGCCGCTTTTCATGGGTATTCAGTTGTTCGATGAGTCAAAACTCATCAATCGGCACCGGCGGATTGGCCAGCGCTCGTGCGGCCAGTTGCATCAGGGCCCAGTCTCTGTCGTCGCCGGCAATGCGGTTGGCTTTGAATTCACCACATTGGGTGCAGCGGTGGATGACTGCCCACTCGCCGCCGTCTTTCACCCAGATGCCGACCGGTTCCATCAAGGCGTGGCAGTGATGTTCGCGGTCGCCGGGAGTGTGGTCGACGTGTAAGCTCCACAAGCACATCGGACAGTGGTTGCGATGCTTCGTGCCGAACGCCTGGTTGGGGACCATTTGTTTACATCGTTTACAACGGAACATGCCGCTGTGTGTCTTCTTTCGAGCACTTGTATCTCGGCTCATTGGAAATCTCGTGATATGGAAAAAGTGAAAACCAGAACGAATCGAAGGATCGGCCGGTGTGCGGCCACTCGATCACCCTGGCAAAGCTCGATGAGTTCGACATAGGATGTCCTTTCAAGTGAAGGAGAGGGATGAAAGATGGATTGAACATGTCGCGATGCAATAGCAAACGCGCATTGCGCAGGTCAAAACGATTGAGGATTAAATACAGCTACCGAACGAAACGAATGCCAGAAGGGGGATCAGCCCGCTTCAGCCACACGCGTCGGCGCTTTCGAGATGTGAAGGTTCATGGTCATATCGCATGTCCTCCCATTGGAGTCATTCCACCGGTGATTATACGAGGTTAATCGAAATCCCCAAGCCATAACCAACATCATTTATTCAGGTCATGCCGAGATCTTTGTTCATGAAGACTTCAGGCGTGACCATTTCCGGTTTACAACCGAGTAGTTCGCAAATGATGCCGCGCAACTGTTCAAACGTCAGCTCCGCCTCCGTGTAAGGCTCTCCACACTCCGGACAACTGCCAGGGCAGGGCAGCGTCTTGAGCAAGTATTTGCAGTTCGTGCAGACACGATTCGCTTCGTTGGTCAGATACCGATGGAGTGAATCGACCGTGATATCCGGCGGCTTGTGATGCTGGCACGCAGCCCATAGTTCATTCCAATCAACAGCGATTCCATGCTCTCGTTCGATGTCGAGCATGAGTTCCGGCCAGTCCATCCCCATGGCCTAGATCCCAGAATGAGATGGGTTACGTGTTACAGTGTCGCTGAAGTGAACGGCAGCAGACCCATGTATCGGCTGCGCTTGATCGCCGCGGCGGCCATGCGCTGATACTTGGCGTTCAGGCCGGTGCGTTTGCGGCCCTGGATTTTGCCATTCGGGGTGAGCAGTCGGCGAAGGTCGTCCGCGTTCTTGTAGTCGATGTAGACCTTGCCCGTCGAGGACTTGACGGTCACTTTGACGCGCGGGCTGGAACCGAATCGAGAGAAATCTGCCATGATCTGATACTCCGTCGTGGGTTGGGCAGCCCCGACCTCACAGGCCGAGGCGACGGTGAAGCGAGAGATTGTAGCGAGGCGGCGCGGCAATGCCAAGTCCCGCGGCAGGGCGGGAATGGGATAGTTCGATCATATGCCGCCACGATAGAATCCCTGAACCAACAAGGGAGCCCCGCCATGCCGTCGTCCAACGTTCGGACCTTCATCACGCTCGCGGTGCTCGTCGGCATCGCCGTCGGCGGGTACTTCCTCTTCTTCAGCGATCCCGACTACACCGATCAGTACGGTCCCGGCGTCGTCGCCCCCGATGTTCCTCGTCAGACCAGCCCGACCTCTGATGACGAGTTTCCCTTCAAAGGCTTCACGATCGAACCCGTCGCCGACTTCGTCGTCACCGCCCGCGTGCTAGGCCGCAAGCATTATTCCAGCGACACCGAAGCGAAACTATCGCCTGTCGACCTCGCGCTGGGTTGGGGCCGAATGTCAGATGAATCCATTTTGAAGAGTATCAGTATCAGTCAGCGCGGGCGGTTTTACTTCTGGAAGACGCCTCGTTTCCCCATTCCGCGCGATGAGATTGAAAACTGCAGTGCCAACATGCACATGATCCCGCGCGACGATGAAGTCGAAGCCGCGCTCAAAGCGGTTGAACGCGGACAGGTCGTCACCGTCGAAGGCATGCTCGTCAACGTTTACCGAAAAGACGGCTGGCGTTGGCTTTCCTCTACGAAAAGATCAGACACCGGACATGGCGCGTGCGAAGTGGTGTATGTCAATGCCGTGCGCGTCATTCAACCCGGCCGATGATCGTTGCCCACCTCCGCGCCGCACTCCGGACACAAACCTGCTGATTCGCGCAGATCGTATCCACATTCGGCGCAGCAGCCGCGATCGACCGCATCCCAAGGTCCACGCATGCAGGAGAAAAACACGCCGATGGTGATCCACGAACAATATCCGCCGCCCACAATCGCCGGCAACACCATCCACCCGGGCATGTCTTCGCCGCCGGTGAACGTGTTCCACAAAAACGCAACGACCAGGTAGCCCGGGAAGTTGCCCCACATGATCCAGCCGGTCGCCCACTCCAGCAGCGGTTTCGGACAACCTGCGATCAGCCACGCGCCGATGATGGAGCCGTTGATCACACTTGCGATGATGAAACCCCACCGCGCCCCACGCCACATCAGCCTGCGTTCAATCGTCGGTGTCAGTTGATCGACTGCCATTGGGATTCTCATCGGCGATTGCGTGCTCATCATCCGCGAAACCATCATCATCCAAGGTGACGCCGAGCGTCTGCGCCAACCTCTGCGCCGCCGACACCATGTCACCCGCCTCGGCCGTGTGTAATTCCCCTTCGCCTTCATACGCACCGCTCGGATTCTCGTTCGTTCGCCACGCATCAAGGCGGTATCGCTCACCTTCATCGGTCAAGAACGGGATGCGACCGACCGTCCAGCCCGCCGCTTCCAACTGACGAATCAACCTGTTCTCCGGCGAACGGTCGGCTCCGCATTCCGGGCACTTGTCGCCCTGAAACCCGCGAAAGTCGTAGCCGCAATCCGCGCACGCCCAATGCTTCAAAACCTCCCGCCGCTTTCGCCGGCCATGCCCACGCCACCACCACACCGGCGGCGCCGCTAGCACCAGCAACACAAACCAGATCGGAATGTACACAGCCATCACCCGCCGTATACCCGGCAATTGACCCCCGAGCGCCTTGCTATCCTGATTCGTATATCCAAAACCGGCGAACGAAATGCCCTCGTCCCTAACCGAAGAGTTTTCGATGAATCGATTCTCAAACGTGTCCCAACCGTACGATACACCCAAGAACGGCCGCGTTGATTCATCCAAGTCAAACCACAAGCCCACGAAAGTGAATCGGCCATGGTTGTAAGACAAGGCAAGCATGCGATCGTCATTGCGATGCGTCAACCCCTCCGCGCCGGCCGTGCTGCGTACCCACGCATATAGACACGCGAT
>JANQKH010000324.1 GCA_028281215.1 Phycisphaeraceae bacterium
ACGAGATCAATGAGGGTGCGGAGTTGAGACGTTGGTTGTTCAGGCGTCCAACCGCCACCGTTTTGTGCGCCCCAGTGCGACAGGCCGATGACCATTGGCGCACCGAGCCCGGCGATCATGAACGCGACCATCGCCCGTCCAAGTTTACGCGGCAGACTGACAAAGAAGTTATAGATGAACGGTAACTGCGCCGTACCCAGCATCAGAGCGCAAATGGTCATGAACACGTTCATGCCTTGCAGGTGTGTGAGTGTGGGGTATTCCATGATCGACGCGTAACGGCGCGGGTGTCCGCCGATGCCGAGGATGTGCATCAGGAAGAACGTGCCGTTGAACGCGATCATCGTCATGAAAAAGTGAATCCATCCCCAGCGCTGATTCAGTTGCCGGCCGAACATCTTCGGGAACCAGTGATACACACCGGCGAAGATGCCCATCAGCGATCCGCCGAACAGCACGTAGTGAATGTGCGCGACGATGAAATAGGTGTCGTGAATGTGAATGTCGATCGGCGCTGACGCCATGAAGATGCCGGACAGACCGCCGATGACGAACATGCTCACGAAGCCGATCGCGAAAAGCATGCTCGGCGTGAACTTGATATTGCCTCCCCAGAGCGTGCCCAGCCAGTTGAAGGTTTTAATCGCTGACGGCACAGCGATCATGATCGTCGATGCCATGAACGTCGTGCCCAGCACCGGGTTCATGCCCGACTGGAACATGTGGTGCCCCCACACGATGAAGCCGAGGCCGGTAATCGCCGCCATCGCCCAGACCATCGGTTTGTAGCCGAAGATTGGTTTTCGCGCGAAGGTTGCGAGGATGTCACTCGTCAAACCCATGGCCGGCAGGATCATGATGTACACCGCCGGGTGGCTGTAGAACCAGAACAGGTGCTGCCACATGAGCGGCTGACCGCCGGCCGCCACCAGCTTTTCAACTTCCTGCGTCTGGCCCCCGACTTCGATTGTCTCCTTCACCAGCATCGTGTCGAGGAAAAACTGCGTGCCCAGGGTGCGGTCCAACAGCAGCATGATCGCGGTCGCTGTGAGCACCGGCGTACCCATCAACGCCAGGATCGACGTGATCAAAATCGACCACACGGTCAAAGGCATGCGCGTGAGCGTCATGCCCGGGCAGCGCATGTTGATCGAGGTGGTGATGTAGTTTAGCGCACCCACGATCGAGCTGAACCCGACGAGGCCGACGGAAATGATCCACAGCGTTGTGCCGAGGTTGGATCTCACGAAGGTCTGGCCGGGGCCTTTGAGGTCGGACAATGGCGGGTACATCGTCCAGCCGCCGCCGGACGGGCCGTTCTCCACCCAGAAACTGATGATCATGATGATGCCCGCCGGCATCGCCAGCCAGTAGCTGAGCATGTTCA
Organism: Phycisphaeraceae bacterium; assembly: GCA_028281215.1. Lineage (GTDB taxonomy): Bacteria > Planctomycetota > Phycisphaerae > Phycisphaerales > Phycisphaeraceae > JANQKH01. The sequence continues at coordinate 1,388 of JANQKH010000324.1, forward strand.
GTTTCGGAAACGCCATGTCTTTGGCGCCGATCATCAGCGGGATCAGGAAGTTGCCGAACGCGCCGACGAGCATGGGGATGATCACGAAGAAAATCATGATCGTCGCGTGCATCGTAAAGAGTTGACCGTACGCGTCGGATGACAGCGCCTGTTTGGTCTGGTTGACCTGTGAGGCTTTGAGTTTGAGCGTGGCGGCGTCGATCTTGACCTGTTCGCGGCCGGCTTGCTTAACCTCCGGCACCATTTGCCCGTCCACACGGATTTCCACGATCGTTGCATCACGCCGCGTCGGCAGCAGAATCGGGTCGGCGTATACCTGTGTGTCCGGACCGGCGAGCAGCACAATTGGTTTCACGCCGGCTTTCTTGGCGGCTTCGATACCGTCGGGGTGTTCCCAGACGAGCGTACCCTTGGCGGCGCGGATGCGCTGAAATTTGTAGTTGTAATCGGTCATCGCGTAGATCGGTTCGATCCACGCTTCGCGGTCGGTGCCGGTCGGCCAGTCGCGGCCTTCGATGGTCGTGCCCTTGGGAATCGTCACGCCGATGCCTTTGGGGAAGCCGACAAGCGTTGCTCGCGTATCCTTGGGATAGGTCACCTTCTTGGCGTCCGGCCCTTCGCCTTTGATTTCCGCGTCGGACCCGAACACCACCTCTTCACCAATCTTCCATGAAGCGATGTTCGCCTCGGACGCCGGGCCGGTCATGTTCACAGGCAGCAGGTCCACGTGCGGTACGTTCTGCTGAGGCCATGCCAGTTCGTAGCGTACGCCCAGCGCCAGCAGCCCGCCGATCACGACGAACATCAGGCTGGTGAACATGAACTGGATGCCGATCACTTTGTGATCGGTGGAGAAGACATACTTCAACCAGAACGACTGCGGACCATGATGGTCGTGGAGGTCATGGTGGGAATCGACCTGGTGGTCATCGCCGTGGTGCTCGGTACTCATTTCGTCAGCCTTGAAGTTTGATGCGATGCGAGTTTCGTCGAGATTGGGTTTGGATCAATGCGCGTGTTGGGGTTCAGAATCCGAAATCATCGTCGTCGGCGGGTGCCTGGAGTTTGCCGTATAGGTCGATGAACTTTTCATAGTCTTCCCATGACACGACATACAGATGCCCGAACATGACGTAGTGACTGGCGCCGCAAAGTTCGGCACACACGATGTCAAACGGCTTGGAATCGGAAACGGTCACCGTCAGGCCGGAATCCGCGTCGACCACACCCAACGGGTTGGTCGTGTCACGTCCGATGACCTCCGCACTTGTTCTGGTGGCCTTGAACCAGACGCGTCCATCCAGTCCGGGCACGGCATCCTGTTTTACCCGGAAGTTGGGAAGATAAAAACTGTGCAGCACGTCGATGCTGGTCAGGTAGCAGAATACTTCGGTGTCGACCGGCACAACCATTTGCGCAGTGACGATGTCGTCCTTGGCGTCGGGATGGGAGCGATCGAGACCGATCACTTCCGCGAGGTCGGCGCTTTGTTTGATCAGTTCAATTTTGCGCGGCCCGAGTTTGCCGTCAGGGCCGGGGTAATGGAACTGCCAGCGAAACTGTCGCGCCACGATTTCGCAAACCACGATCTCTTTGTTCTTGACGCGCTCGGTCATCTGTTCGGGCGTGGGCCAATCCTGCCGGTTCTTGACATGACCCCATGTCGCCTGACTGACGGCGGCCGTGCCGGCCATCAGCAGGGCGGGGATGAGTGTCCAGACCAGTTCAAGTTTCTCGTTGCCGGAGATGTAGGTCGCCGTGCGATCGGGCCGGTAGCGGTACTTGATCAGGAAGACAGTCAGTACGATGAAAACGGCGATGCCAACCACACCGGTCATGATGAGCACGGCGTAGAAAAGGCGATCGATATCGCCCGCGAAGGATGACGCCGCTTCGGGCAACCACCACGAACGGTTGTCCGCCGTGGTGACCGTTTCGGTCGAAGATTGCGCCGCAGCAAAACTCCACGTCAACAACGTGGCCAGTAAGAGTGACAATGCCGCTGCGGCACGGTTGAAAATCCTGACTACCCGCACCTTGTGTGCTCCTTGCACTGGGGTGAGACAAACGGCGACGAGGCCCATCGCCCGCCGCCGGTTGAAATCGCGTGTACGTTAGTCGTTTTTACATCAGACGGCCAACTCCGTTTTTGCCGTCCGATGTCCTTTTCAAGGAGGTTGCCGGCGCGGTTCATTCAATCCGTTTGGACCGGTCGGCCCACGATCCGTTTCGCCGGCGTTTCCCATCGAGGGCTCGCATTGTAGCGATTCCTGCTTTTGTCGTCGCCGGCCGAATCAAACAAAAAAGCCCCGAGCAGGACTCGGGGCTCTGGTCTGTCTTGGCTGTTTCCATTCGCTGAAACAGGACGGCGATCAGCAGGCAGGCATCAGTTCTTGGTGGGGGAGTAGGTCACTGTCACCTTCGCCTCTTTGCCATCCTCGACTTTGACTTTGAGCGTCGCGTTGTCGGGGGCGAATCGGCGGAACTCGTGCCAGAACTTGATCTCATATTCGCCGGCGGGAAGGCCTTCGATCTTAAACGTGCCGTCTTCCTGCGTCACCGCGAAGTAGGGGTGCGCCACCACGTGCAGGTAAGTGCTCATCCAGGCGTGGACGTCGCACTTGATGAAAACGCCTTCCTCGACCTTGGTCAGATCCTTCGACGCATCATGCACCATGCCTTTGACCGGCTGGCCGATGTTGAATTCCTTGTTCACGCGCGGCAGGCCGTGCACGTTGTGCAACGTGTTGTCGCTGTTGCGGATGTTGATCTTCTGCCCCAGCACCGCACCGGAGACGTGTGGGATGTACATGCAGCCGACCTGGTCAATCAGATGCGCTTCCTTGGGCGGATCAAACTTCTTGCCTTCGAGGCCTTTAACCACGGTCACGAACACGTTTTGAAGCGTATCATTCTTGCCCCATTTCCAGCGTTCTTTCAGGGGCGCCTTCTTGCCGGCATAGTACTTGGCGCAGAAAGGGTCGCCTTGCATGATGATCGGTTTGGGCTGAATCTTTTTGCCGCTGAATTTCACAGTGCCGGTGATGCTGCCGCCTTTGCCGCCGGGCACGCCGCCGACACTGATATCCGCGCTTACTGCGGTCGCGATAACGAGGCTGAACGCCAAAGTCATGATGCGTTGCGAGAAGGTCATCGATCCTGTCCTTTCGATTGGTTGGCTGCCAACAGGGGTAAATCTCTCAAATATCCTACTGGCCGGGTGGGGATTGTGGTTCTGAATCTGCAAATTCCAGCAAGTCGTCAAACCAATTGAAGACTTGTGCGTTCGGTGGGGCGGGCATTGTAGCGAGCAGATACCTTTGATCCAGTAGATTTTGCAGTTACGGCGTCGGGGCGTTCGCCTCGCCCGGTGTAGGGGAATCGCCCAATTGTTCATCGGCTGACAATGCAAATCTTGCAAGGTGGAAAAAAGACACACGAGGCACACAGCCTCGTGTGTGGGTTATTGAAGGTGACATTGACTGTAACCGTTACGGGCTCAATTCGATATCCAGGCGCGTCGACATATCCGCCTTGACCTCCACGTCGATCGTCTTGCTCAGAATTCGCGGGTTTTCGTGCACGGTTTCGAGGGTGTACTTGCCTGGCGGCAGGCCGCGAATTTCAAAACGGCCTTCAACGTCACTGACCGCAAAGAACGGATGATCCAGAATGTGCAACCGCCCGCTCATCCAACCGTGAACGTCGCACTTGAATGGAATGTTCAGTTCTGTCTTCGTGAACTTCAATTCGTTGGTCAAGCCCTGTACCGCCTGGCTGATGTTGCCGCCGACGTTGTCCTTGGGCTGATAGTTCACGTTGTGGCTGGTCGGGTCACTGTTGCGAACAACAAATTGCTGGCCGAGCATCATCGCGACCACGTGCGGGCGGTACATACAGCCCACCTGGTCCATCAGCGCTGGCTCAGTCGGCGGATCAAACTTGCCGTCCGGTTTGTTCTTCACTCGAACCAGTACGTATTGGAACTCACCTTTCTCGTTGACTGCGAAGGTGTCGACGCGCACCGCGACCTTGTTGGCTTTGGCGCATGCGGGGTCGGCACTCATGATCACAGGCGCTGGACGTGAGCGCGGGCCGGTCCATTTCACCACGCCGACGACGCGCGTCTTGTTGTCGTAAACCGGATCGCCCACGTAAGCCTGTTCGCCGTCGTGCAGTTCGATCTCGGACTTCTCGGCCAGTTGCACCGGCCCGGCGGTAACCTTGGGTTTGGTCGA
>JANQKH010000337.1 GCA_028281215.1 Phycisphaeraceae bacterium
AACCGCCGATCTTGCCGGTGAATGCGATCACCAACACAATCGCCACTGCGACCGCGTCGAACTTGGTCACGAAATTCACATACACACCGATACTAGCAAAGAACAACGGCGCGAAAATGCTGGTGATGAATTCGTGAATCGTTTCGCGCGTGCGTTGCCGCAAGTGACGTGAATCGCCGATCGCCACACCCGCGAAGAACGCGCCGAAGATCGCGTGGATGCCGATCCACTCCGTGGCGGCGGCACAAAGCAGTGTGATGACCAGCACGAACCCGATCACTGCGCCCGGCCAACTACCGTAAGCCTGGATGTACGGCAATGCCTTGTGAACGGCCACACGAACGACCGTCAAACAAAGCACCATAAATCCCACTGTGTAGAGCAGCGTGGTGATGATGCCGCTACCGGTAGATCCGCCTTCCTCTGCACTAGTAAAGGCTTTCAGACCATCTGCCTCGACGGCAAAACCCCACCACGCGGCTATTTGGTTCATCACCTCCACACCACTGGTGAACACTGTATCCCCGGTTTCCGGCACAATCAGCGCCATCACCACGGCGAATCCCATCCAGCCGGCGATGTCGTTGATGATCGCGGCGGACATGATCAGCATGCCCAGGTCGGCTTTGAAGATGTTCAGGTCGATGAGGATTTTTGCAATCACGGGCAGCGCGGTGATGCTGACCGCGATGCCGACGAAGATCCCGAACGCCAGGTGATGTTCCGGCTGCGTCTCCATGCCGAGCATGCCGGGCGCCGCCATCGCCACGCCGAACCCCGCGCCGAAGGGAATCGTCATGCCGATCAGCGCGACCAGCAACGCCGCCTTGCCTTGCCGCATGGCGACGGACAGTTCCACTTCCAAACCTGCGACAAGCAACAGAAACGTCGCGGAAATCGTGATCAAGCCATGTAAGGTCACGAATGCCGTGCTGTCCTTATTCTGTGGGAACAGCCACTCGTAGACATCCGGGCTGATCGCCCCCAATACGGTCGCGCCGAGAATGATGCCGGCGAGCAGTTCGCCGATGATGGCCGGCTGCCCGAACTTGCGGAACAGTTCGCCAAGCATGCGGGCAGCGCCCAACAGCAGTGCGAGGGACAGCAGCAGGACGGTCACCTGTTGGGCGTCACCGGCCGCGAGCGTCAACGTCGAAGGACTGAACATGGCGGCGAGAATAGCAGACACCGACGATTTTTTCCGCCCGAATGAGTTCACCAAGCGACAAAAGCCTCTCCCCTCCTTTGATCCGAGTTCAGACCCATCGCCTCACGCC
>JANQKH010000379.1 GCA_028281215.1 Phycisphaeraceae bacterium
GATGTTCTCGTCAACTTTAGCCGTCGCAAGGCTCGTCGCACGCGGTGTCGATCCGAACCGGCTGACCAAACTCAAGAAGGCCAGGTTTCTCACTGGTACCTATTGCGGGGCCAACTCCTGCGACTTCGTCAACCTCGACCCCGAAACCGTGCTCGTGGTCGGCAAAGGGTTCACCTCACACGGTGACGTCTACAGCCTCGGCCCAGTGCTCGCCGTCGACGACGCCCACTTCATGGGTAAGGTCATCGGCGCCGATGTTGTCTGGTTTGTCGACGAATCTTTCCCCCGCGACTACACCGTCGGCCTGCCGGTCATCATGGCCGAGTCCGCCAAACACAGCCAGATGACCATCGCCACGGCGGACGTGTGGTGGGGGGATTATGGGTTTCGCAAGGGCAAGGCAGAGAACAAGGCCGCCGCAGAAAAGCGCGAATAAGCGAAGATTGTTGAGCGTACAATCCGAGTGATGCCCGAGCCGACCGCCTCATTCCGCAATGCTTTCATCGGTGGCATGGCAGGTATCGCTAGCGGTGTGTTCTTAATCTTGAGCACCAACAAAACGGTTCCTGAAGCACGTTTCTGGGGAGTCGCCTTACTTGTGACGGGCATTGGCGTTTGTCTGTTTGTTGCCAACATGGTGTTTGGCCAGAAAGCCCGTCGATTGCGCAAGCGTGATCGGCGTCGGGCATCGCTGGATCCCATTCATGAATTGAATCAATGCTTTGATGATTTGGCGTCACGCTGCCTGGCCGCCTATCAACGCGCGATGAAGAAGCATGACCTTGATGCGGCAACGGTAAAACTCAGAGAGGCCTACTCAACATCGCAGCCTGACGTGCATCTATTTGAGTACGACATCTCGCAGTTTGTCTTGATTCCGGCGCGAGAGCATTCATCCCTCGACGATCGTCAGCCGGGTGATCACGCATGTTTTCTTGTGGCTTTCTGGGTTACGCATCGATGGAACACAACACCCTACCTCCTGCCCGGCGATCCTGATGAAGCGATTGAGACGTTGAAAGCGCTGATCGAAGAAAACAGGGAATCGATTCAAGAGTTTCACGACGCAGTTGAGAATGACTGAGGACAGGAGGCGGGTCATTGGCCTGATATCAAATCAAGCAGTAATGCCCGGAAGCTAGTCACTTTGCCTTGCCATCACCGTGCTGTTGCTTGTGCCATTGCGGATACGATGCGGCGTGGATCGTTTCGCCCGGCTTCAAGCGTCGAATCTTTCTAACGTCGATGGTCAGTTCCTTTCCCCTGCGATGAAGCATCCCGGTCACTTCGATGTGATCGCCATATTGCAGTTGCTCTGTGCCTTTCTTCACTTGCAACGTGATTTCGCTCCAATCGGTGCGCGGCGTGCTCGGAATGAGCAGTTTTGTCTTCTTGTATGCACTGAATTTGCCGCGTGTCGTGATGGGTCGCTTCGCTTTGATGTGGGCATCAACCTGCGATGTTGACAGAAGTCGGGCGTCGATCCAGTTTCCTGTGTCTTTCACCGACTTGTCCAAACTCGTCCAGACCAGATCATCAAACGACCGGAAAGGGCTCGCTTCCTTGCGCGTGACCTCCGATGACTTCTTCACCACACCCTGGTCGATCCAGAAGACGGCTACGGCGTTGTGATAGGAATGGAATCCCAACCGGACGTTTTCGTAGTCCGGTTTGCCGCGCCCGGTTACCAGAAGACCGGTGAACCAGTCTGCGAACACCGGCAATTTCTTTCTAGGCATTACTTTCTCGACGGGAATGTCCTCCCAAGTTTGTTCCAGTTCGCCGTCGTCGTTTTCTTTCCAATCCGGAACGCCCAACTTCACCAGATGCAACTTGCCCTTGTCGATACGCCACGTGCCGACGTAGCCTCGGTACAAGGCGGTGGAGACCATTCGGAAAACCTTAGGTCGATCATCTTCCTCGAACAGATACTCCAGTGGGTAAACATTTTCGATCGGACCCGTTTCACCCCGATAGATCAGGCGTTCGCTCATCTGCTCCGTTGCCTGTAGCGGTGCAACGACGACAACGATCAAGAGCAACGAATGAGCGGCGGTTCGCATGTCGGACTCCTGCGTTTGATTCGATGGTAGCGACGGCGAAACGGGTCGGTTTGGGTGAGTTTCATTGTAGGCCTAAAAAACAACCCCCGGCATGCCGGGGGTTGAGTCGATGCATGGTTGACTGTCTTCGACATTAGTTGTTGTTGCCTTTGGCGACGGCGATTTCGTCGGCGAGCAGTTCGGTCTTCAGGATCAGGATCGCCGCGCTCAGTTGCGGATCTTTGCCTTCGGTGAGGATGCGGCTGGCGACCAGTGGTTTGCCGTCTTCATCCTTGCCGGCGCCGTCGCGAATCACGTCCACGTCTTGGCGGAACTTGATCAGGTCGGCGACCTGCGTGGTGGTCATCTTCACGCTGACGTCCGGCTCGATGCCCCACGTCTTGGCGCCGGGCTTGCGATGGATGATGCGGCCGGCGGGCAGGCGGTAATACTGCGTGGTGAGTTTGAGTGCGGCGGATCGGCCGTCGATCGGGTAGAGATCCTGCACCGAGCCCTTTCCGAACGATCGTGTGCCGACGATGAGGCCGCGCTGGTAATCCTGCATCGCACCGGAGACGATCTCCGATGCACTGGCCGAACCCTGATTCACAAGAATCGCCAGCGGCATTTTCTTGGTTGTCTTGCCGGCGTCGGCAGTGTAGCGCCGCGTCTCTTTCCCGAGCGAGTTCACCGTGGACACGATCGTGCCGTTGCCGACGAAGCGATCGGAGATGTCAATCGCCGACGAAAGCAGGCCGCCCGGGTTGCCGCGCAGGTCGATGATCAGGGCGCTGAGCCCTTCGCCGGCCTGCATTTCCGCAATGGCGGCGTCGAGGCCTTCCACCGTCTGCGGAATGAACTGCGTCAGGCGGACGTAACCGATTTTCGCCTTGCGATCAACATAGTAATCCCAGCCGCCGCCTTTCTTGTGGTCCCATCCCTTGACGGATTCGATGACGATTTCAGCGCGCTTGATCGGATACACCTTAAGCTTCGGTTGGCCGGCTCGTTCAATGCCGAGTTTGACCACGGTGTTTTCCGGGCCGGTGATTTCGCGGACGGCCTTATCGAGCGTCCAGTCGTCGGTGCGCACGCCATCGACCTCGGCGATCACGTCACCGGCAATGATGCCCGCGTGATGCGCGGGCGTGCCTTCGAGTGGGCTGACGACGGTGAGCCGACCATCTCGCGTCGAAATCTGGATGCCCACGCCGTAGAACTTGCCGTCCACGTTACGGGCGAACTGTTCGAGATCGTGCGGCCAGATGATTGAGGTGAAGTCGTCCAGTTTTGAAGTTGCACCGTCAGTCATTTCATACACGAGCACGGCTTCGGGCAATTCAACGGTTACGGTGTTGAGCGTCGATACCTTGTCGACAATGTCCGACGCTTCGAGATAGTTCAGCGGGTTGTCCTGGTTGTCGATGGTCTTGCGAATCGAGGCGAGGCCTTCCTTGAAGGCTTTGACTTTCTTCGCATCCTTGAATTTCGGAAAGGCTTCGCCGAGGCCGGGTGTGTCGGCCATCACGCTCAGCGATTCGAGCGAGCCCTGCAACAGCGGGGCATAACCGGGATTGCTGATGTGATGATGCGCCGCACGGCTCAACGTCTGGCGAAGCATCGACATCTGAATACCTTTGAGGCGTTGTTGCCACGGTTCGCGCGTGACTTTGACCGGTTCGTCCGGCAGGTCTTCATCGTCCTTGTCTTTGTTTTGCTCGCGTTCTTTCTTCAACCGGTCAAAGCGGATTTTGTAGAGCTTGTCCAACTCGTCGGGAGCGTAGAAGCGCAGGAGGCGCAGGTGTCGTTCTACCCGCCGGGTCTGCTTGCCGTACATGCCACGGTCGTCGAACAATAGTTCAACAGCGCGGTAGAGCGACAGGGCTTCGAGCCAGTCGTGTTTTTCGCGGGATTCTTCCGCTTGTTTGTTGGATGCGTTGACCAGATCGATCACCGGCTGCAACTGCAACATGGCTTTGGGATCATCGGCAAGGCTGTTGGCTTCAATGCCGGCGTAGAGTGATTCGAGCAGCTTGCCTTCACCCTTCAGTTCCTTCATATTCGTGAACGCTTTGTCGTACGCTTCGCGGCGAACCTTGGTGTGTTCGTCGCGGTGTTTCGAGTAGGTGTTGATCTCGCCCAAAAGACGTTTGACGTTTGCATCTGCGTCGTACCCTTTGAGCAGTGACTGGAGCCGGCTGAATTCGCCGACCTTGGCCAAGCGGCGCATTGTTGGTGCGATCGAAGCCGGCGCTTCGGCGGCGACGGGAGCCGTGCCGATCGTCAACAAAGTGAACAGAAAGCAAAGTCCGAGAAGGGGGGCCGTCTGTCGGAATCGCGTTGAAGCGGAGTTGCGGGTGAGACGGGTCGGCCGATTCAACAGCGATGGCATCATGCGAACTTCCTTTGTCCAATGGTCACGGGGCGGAGCGGATGCCGCTCCGTCGGCGGCCCGATGAGGCTTGGCCGACGCAATATCATAGGCTATATCGGTCCAGAGCCAAGGGTTGGGCCAGATCAGCGTAACGGGGATGTGACAATCACCGGCCACCCGCCCGTGCAAACCGTAAGAGGCGCGCAGATTGACGCTTCTGCGAGCGGGGAGTCAATGGATTGGCGTTTGTCGGAAGGGCGATCAGGCCGATTCTTTCTGGGCAACGCGCAGGTCTGCCAGGGCCTTACGGTTTTCGACCGCGTCGGCGTCGATAACGTATTTGCCGCCGCGATTCTCTTCTTCCGGCAGGTCGTACATCAATTCGAGCATGAGATCTTCAACCACGCCGCGCAATGCGCGGGCGCCTGTGTTGCGATCGATGGCCCTGCGCGCCAAAGCATGCAGCGCCGCCGGGGTGTATTCGACCTCGGACTCTTCCATGCCGAAGAAGTGTTGATACTGCCGGATCAGGGCGTTCTTGGGCTCGGTCAAAATGCGGACGAGCGTTTCCTCGGTGAGCGGATCGAGCGACGTGGAAATCGGCAGTCGGCCGATCAGTTCCGGAATCATGCCGTAATGCGTGAGGTCTTCCGGCGTGACCTGCGAAAGCAGCCATCCGGTATCGTCGATGCGATGGTCGTCCACCGAGCCCTCGCTGGCGAAACCGATCGCGGACTTGCCCAAACGACGCCGGACAATGTCTTCGAGTCCGACAAACGTGCCGGCGCAGATGAAGAGAATGTTTGACGTGTCCAGTTGAATGTACTGCTGCTCGGGATGCTTGCGTCCCCCTTGCGGCGGAACGTTGGCGGTGGTGCCTTCCAGCATTTTCAGCAGGGCTTGCTGCACACCTTCACCCGAGACGTCGCGCGTGATGGAGACGTTCTGCGACGTCTTGCCGATCTTGTCGATTTCATCAATGTAGATGATGCCTCGCTGCGCCGCTTCGAGGTCGTAGTCGGCGGCTTGCAACAGTTTTAGCAATAAGTTCTCGACGTCTTCGCCGACGTAGCCGGCTTCGGTCAGCGTTGTCGCGTCGCCGATGGCGAAGGGCACATTGAGCGTGCGCGCCAGCGATCGGGCGAGCAACGTTTTGCCGCAACCGGTTGGGCCGATCATCAGTACGTTGGATTTTTCAAGTTCAACGTTGGTGTCTTTGTCGTCGGTGGCGGTAAGTCGTTTGTAATGGTTGTGGACGCAGACGCTGAGCACTTTCTTGGCGGTCTGTTGTCCGATGACATATTGATCGAGGAATTCCTTGATCTGTCGCGGTGATGGAATGGTCGTAAACGTGGGTCGGCCGGACTGCACGCGCCGGCGTTCCTGCTTGAAGATGTTCTGGCACAGATCGGTGCAGTTGGCGCAGATGTAAACGTCGTTGGGCCCTTCCACCATGGGCCCGACTTCGCGCGAGGTTTTGCCGCAGAAGGAACAGGTGGTGACGCGTCGGCCTTTGAAGCCGGAGCCACTGTCAGACCCATCACCACTGCTACCGCTGCCTGAGCCGCCACTGCCGCCGGTGTTTCCTCCGCCTTTGTTCCCGCCATTGCCTGATCGCGATTTCGACATGAGCTGTTCCCGTTGGGCCTGTTCGCTTTTGTTTTCGGAAGCGATCGGCGTCTGATAAATCGTGGCGACGCTGTGTCGGGGTAAGGGTCTGCCATCTCCGATCAAAAACCCACTGCCACCCAAACGCTAGATCGTCAAATCTTCAAATTCTCTTAACGCTAAGAAGATAACGATCGGCAACTTGCGTGTGAAGAATTCAATTGATTTATCTTAACACATCCGGGGAGCAAAGCGACCGAATTCCGCCGCGAAACCGCACATTCAGGCAGATTCCGCTTATGGGACATCACGGCCTGATTCGTGGTCGTCTGAATCGTCCCCGCTAGGTTTATCGCGGGATTCGTCATCGATCGGTTCGTCGGCTGTATCGTCTTCAGCGGGCTCATCTGATGCGTCGTCCGTTTGGTCTGCGGATGCCTCCTGGTCTACCGGTTCACTTTTGGACACAGCCTGCTTCGTGGCCGGCGCCTGCTCTTCCACTTCGATTTCATCGTCGCCGAGCGAGGCTTTGACCTTGGCGATCATCGTTTCGCGCATGTGTTCGAATTCTTCGAGGGATATCTCGCCGGCTTCGAAGATCCGCCGCAGTTGCGACAGCGTGAAGGGTGCCTCTTCCTTTTCGTCAGCTTGGTCGTTGCGAAACTTGCGCACGATGATGTAACCGATGATGCCTGTGACCGCCGCCGCCGCCACGATCACCATCAACAGGGAGTGAATGTCAGAGACATCTCCCTTGGGCTCGGGCTGCTGCGCAATCAACAACGGCATGGGACCGATGATTCCTGTCATGGCCTTTTTTTTTACGGTGCATGGACCGGATGGTCGCCAAGCATGATCGTGGGCGAGAGACGGCTCCGCTCAGGAATCGCTGTCCGAACTCTCATCTGCACCGGCATCCTCGCTATCGGTTTTCTTGGCGGTTTTTTTCTTGGATGATTTCTTCTTGCTGGACTTTTTCTTGCTCGACTTCTTTTTGGAAGCAGGCTTCGTCGCTTCGTCTTTTTTCTCTTCGACTTCTTTCACGTTTGCTTTTTCGACAATGGCGTCCAGTGTTTTTTGGTCTCGCACCGAGACGTATAACTGATCGAACTGGCCGTTGTGGATCATTTCCTGGCGAACTTTTTCCGGGCGACGGCCCTGTTGCATCGCCATTTGTGCGATGCGGCCGTTCAATTCCGCATCGTCTACTTCGATTTCGAGTTGCTTGGACGCCTTGTCCAGAATGAAGAACAGCTTCAATTCCTTGCGCGCCTGCTCTTCGCTGGATGATCGCATCTCGGCGAGTTTGGCGTCGATGTCGTCCTTGCTCATGCCTTGGTACGCCATCTCCATCCCTTGGCGTTGGAGCAGCCGGGCGGTCTGTCGGCCGCTCAAGCCTTCCGGCAGTTCAAATGTCACGCGGTCAGACAAATAGTCGCATATCTGCTCGTGCATACGAAGATTCTGATCCCGCTCGGCGTTTGCTTCGAGGCTGTTACGGATTTCTGTTTTCAGTTCGTCTTCATTTTCGAGGCCGAACGCTTCCAGCATGTCGTCAACCGTCGCCGGCACGACGCGCTGAATGCCTTTGAGATGAATGTGAATCGTGATCGGCTGGCCTTTGATGCGCTCCACTTCGTGACCTTCCGGACCGGTCATGGAAATGACTTCCTTGTGGCCGATCTTTTTACCCGCCATGCGCTTGCCCAGATCGTCCACCACGATGCCGACGACATGGCCCTTGTGTTCCTTGTCTTCGCCGTGCACGAGGATGTAGGTAAACGGATGGTGGGCGAGGACGGGGCCTTCCTCGTCGTCTTCAGCCAATTCAGTGAAATCTTCGGGGATTGCGGCGTCTTCCCCGGCAACGATGTGCACTTCGACTTCGCCGTAATCGCCGACCTGAATGTCGCTGTCGGTGATGGGCGTCATCTGACCGTTGCGTTCAGCGAGTTTGGTGAGTTCTTCGTCGATTTGGCCGTCGGTGATTTCGATAATGGGTTTTTCGACATCAACGCCTTCGAGGCCGGGCAATTCAAAGTCGGGCACGACTTCAACTTCCACTTCATACGTCAGCGAACCTTCGTCGGGCAGTTCGATGTTTTCCGCGTCCTTGACATCCGGTTCGCCGATGACGTCGAGTTCGTTGTCTTCGATCGCCTGAGAGTAGCTTTCGCTGAGCAGTTGACCTCGTACGTCGTCTTTGATGCTGCTGCCGAAGCGTTTTTCGATCAACCGTTTGGGCGCGCGGCCGCGGCGGAAACCGGGGATCTGCGCTTCGTCTTTCAACTGATCGTAACTGTCGCCGATGGCGGCTTTGATCCGTGATTCGGGCAGTTCGATCGTCAGCTTCTTGCGGGCCGGGCCGGAGTCTTCGATCGTGACGGTTTGTTCAGGCTTGTCCTCGGCCGGCTCGGCGTTTTCATCAACGACATCGGTGGCGACTGGTTCGTCGGACATGGTGTTCATTCCAAAGTGGGGTTTGGGGATGCACGGAAGAAGGAAACGAGCAGGGGTGGGGTTGAAGAAAACGTGCCATGGACACGCGCTCGTTTGCCTCAACCGACCGACGCCTGGCCCGCCCGTGCGACGATGCCGGTACCTCGGTTGAGGTGCAGGCATTATTGATCTGCAATGCGTTGGCGTCAAATGAAGGCCAAGCGGATCGCGAGATGTGTCATAACTTCTAGTAGTTTCTGACGCAATCCAAACAGCTTGACTGAGTGCCATGGCTGGCTTGTCGAGCCGTGAAAACCCGAATGACAACGCACGGTTGGGCGAATCAGCCATGGCACTCAGAATGATTGGGGGTCTTGCGCTGTGAAGAAGGTGACACGTTCACTACGCTGCCCGGCGCCACGCGGTCGCTTCCTTGGTCGAGTTGATGCTCAGCACACGGTCGTACACCGACATGATCTGGTGCATGGTGCGATCAAAACTGAAATACTTTTCGACCCGTCGGCGACCCTGCCGCGCCAGTTCCTGCCGACGCGATTCGCTGATCAGCAGCGGGGCCAGGTGGTCAGGCCAGATCTGGTGGTGCCGGTTGCTCAGCAGCACGCCGCGACGTCCGCCTTTGAGCAGTTCGGGTACGTTGCCGACTTTCGTTGCTGCGACGGGCACGCCCATCGCCATTGCTTCGAGCACGACCATCGGCGTGGTCTCGGCCCGGCTTGGCACCAGCAGCACATCCATCAATTCATAGAATCGCTGTGTCGGCGACTGCCAACCCCAAAAGTGCGTGCGGTCGGCGACGTGTTGTTGCCGGGCCAACTCCTTCAGCGCGTTGTATTCCGGTCCGTCGCCCACCAGATGCAGTTCGATGTTCGGAAATTTTGCCCTCAACTCGGCGATGGTTTTGATCGCGCGGTCCACACCCTTGTCGTGGGTGAACCGGGCGACGACGCCGACAACCAGGGATTGCGGACTGACGCCCAACTCGATGCGCGCCTGTTGAATGTCATGTTCACGTTGAAACTGCGCGGTATCGATTCCGGTCGCGATGAAATCCACACGGTTGGCGTCAAAGCCGCGGTCGACCAGGTTGTCACGCAGTTGCGGGCTCACCGTGATCAGGTGATCGAAGCGGCTCAAGCCCCACTGATCCACGTGAAACGCCAGGCGCTGCCGCCACGTCTGTCGCGGCCAATGGTGAATCGTGCTGACCAGTTTCATCTTCCACACGCGGCTGATCAGTCGGCCGAGCAGGTTGCTGTGATAATCGTGGCTGTGCCAGACGGCCACATCGAGTTGGCGACACAAACGCGCCATCGAACCGATGGTGCGCCAGTTGCCCAGTCCGCGCCGTGGCGCTTTCCAGAGCGGACAGTCTTGCGATTTGGCTTCCGACGCCACGCCGGCAATTCCCGCATCGCCTTTTTGATGCAGGTAGGCGGCGGCGATACGCAGGTACGTCGACTCGGCAAAACGCGGTGCATTGAGGATCAACCGCTCGCTGCCTTCCGATTGTGCGCCGATGGAGCGCACGTTGAGAACCACTTGCTTGTGTGATGCGCCGGCGAGAAACGAGTCGAACGGCCCGTCGATCGACGCGGCGCGCTCGGACGGCCTCGCCTTTGGTTGATCCGTTTCCGCCAGATGCTCAGCCAGCGAACCCGGAAGGAATGGCGAAATCACCTTGCCGCCTTCGTAGGGTTCGTCCGTCGAACCATGCTCGGGCAACCAGTCGTGATTCAAATCCGTCGTCAACCGAAACGGTTGAGGCTTCGGCGAATCATTCAGCGAGTCCATGGACGGTTGACCGGACGAGTTATCTGACGCACTGTCAGATTCTGCACGGATCGCGTTGAAGTCGAACCCGTCGATTTCAAGTCCGTCAAACCAGTTGTCTTTCTTATCGTCCATGGCCAGGTTTCACCCGGTGGTCTCTTCTGCTTCTACCTCCGCCCCGTGCCGTTTACCGTTGGGCAATCGCACATGAGTCGGTCTCCTGGAGGCAGGTGATCGTCGCCGAACCGTTGCAATCGGCAACATCGTTATGTTCGGCCGGATCGGTTGAGGGCTTAACTGGCAAATGTGTGCAACGGAACGAATGGTTTTAGCCGCCGGATTTGATGTGATAAACGCGGGCGATCAGATCCGACACGTCGCGTGGCGGATCGTCCGGGTCGCTCATCGCGGCATCGATCCAGTTGGTTGCCTGCACGCGGTTTTCACCGAGTTGTAGCAGGGCTTCCATCGCCTCGGCGGCCATGGGACCGAGGCCGGGCGGCAGCGGTTTGGCGGCGGGTTCGCCGTCGCCGCCGGTGGTGTACGACGCGGCACTGACGAATGCGTCGACCTTGCCCCGGAGAGACGCGATGATCGTCTCGGCTGTGCGCTTGCCGATTTCGGGCAGCGTTTGCAGCAGAGCGGCGTCACGGTCGGCGACGGCGGCGGCGATCTGACCGGTGTCCAGCGTCATCGCGCGCAGCGCCTTGCGGAAGCCGATCCCCTTGCACGTCGTAAAAAGTTGGAAAAACCCGAGGTCGCTGGTGTTCAGGAACCCGGCCAGTCGAGGCAGCATGTTCGCGCCCTGGCCTTGCGATTCGAGGAAGTGAAACGTGAGCAGTTGGACCTGTTGGCCGATCTTCGCCGTCAATCGTGATGAGGTGAACGCCGGCAGCAGCACTTCATATGTCAATCCGCCTTGCCCTTGGGCAAACGTGCGCAACAGGGCGACGCCGTTGCTGACCGATTCGAGATGACCTTCAATCCGAGCAATCATGCGCGGATCATAACGCGGAAATTGGAAGCGTACCGATGCGCTGGTGGCACCCGACTGGAAATTGATTCACGGCTGGGCAAGCCAGCCATGGCATGGGATGGGGCGAATTTGATTGGGTTTGTAGCAACCGCTGCTCACGACGCCATCGGCACGGGTTGCGAAGGCTCCCCCGTGTGCGTTTCCGTTGAAACTGACGCGCTGGCGGGTAGGGCCGTTTCGTGTTCCGGGGATGCGGCTTCTTTATCACCGGCCGACGTTTCATCCAGCGTGCCGTCCTGTTCGGGATGCATGTGAATGTCACCTTTGAGCAGGAATAGTGAGCCGAGCAGGCCGTAGAAAATCTGGAACGCGCGGATCAGCAGCAACATGCCGACGATCTGATTTTCCGTGGCGCCGCCGGTCGGGTTGAGGATCAACGCCATGGCGAGACCTTCCATCACACCCAGCCCTTGATACGTCAACGGCACGGCCGCGGCGAGGAACAACACCGGGACGATGGTCAGGATCAAGCCCAGTGGCGTTTCCATGCCGAGCGCATAGCCTGCCAGTGCGGTGCCTGTCGCCAATGCGATGTGCACCGGCACACTCATCAGGACCGTCACGGCGATCAGTTTGATCTTGCTTTTGTAGGCCAGCGCGGCATCATCGATTTTCACGAGCAGACGATGGCCGGGCAGTTTCTGCACGCGGTTCCAGTTGATGCCGAACAGTCGGCGGAGCCGACGGGAGTAGTAAATCGAAGCACCCACGCATCCGCCAAGAATGCCGAGCCAGATGAACGCCGTTACCTGTTTGAGCACGGTCAACTGTTGTTCATCGAGTGCCACCCAGCCGGCTGACGATGCGACGACCATGAACAGGCCCGCGAATCCGCCGAGCAGGATGAGGCCCAGCAATCCGACGATGCGGTCGAAGATGACCGTCATGACCGAGTCCGCCCGGCGGTCGCTGTTTTTCGCAGCGTAGTACGCTTTGATCACATCACCACCGGTGGTGCCCGGCATGCAGTAGTTGAAGAACGTGCCGACCATGGTCAGGCGAAACGCCTTGAAGATCGGCACATGCAAATCCTGGCTGCGCAGAAGCAGCCACCAGCGTAATGATTGAACCAGAAAAATCGGTCCCACAATCAAAAGGCCGAAAATGAGATACGACGGCTTGGCTTGACCGAGTGTGGTTGTGATGCCCGGCTTGATGCGATAGTCCGTTGCTTCCGGCCCGATCTGCGATCGTTCAACGACCATCGTGTTCGCTTCGTCGATCTGAATCGTCACCGGGCCGTCGCCGATCAGTTCCCCCTCGACCACTGGATAAGCCATTTCTTTTTCCAGCGTTTCGTTGGCAGAAACCGCAGTGTTGGCCGGGACCGTCAGATGATCGGACCACGTCAACGTGATGGCAATGTACGTGATGCCCGCAGCCGCGAACATGAAGCGCAGAATGTGCGATAGATACTTCTTCATGGATCCTGCTCTCCCTCCATTCATAAGTCG
>JANQKH010000396.1 GCA_028281215.1 Phycisphaeraceae bacterium
GTTCGGCGGCCTGATTGTGCTGTCAGGTCAGTCGCGCTCGAAATTCAAAGTTGGTGAATCGCTTTCCAAGGCGGTGGTCTCCCGTGTCCCGTTCAAGACCAAGGACGAGGAAAAGACTGCCAAGGATCGGCGCGATGCGGCCGCCGAACAGGTCTCGGTCTATCGGGCCAACACAGAATATTTCGACGAGTTGAAGAATGACCTGCTTGTGCTGGGCAAACTAGCTCGCGATGAAAAGATTGAATCGTTGACCAATGTTCCACAGGACACACAGAAACGGTTGTGGTTGAATACCGTTGCCAAATTCCAGGCATTGCGAGCGTTCATTAACAATCCTGCCAACGTGCCGTGGGAAACGCTCGTTGATCAGTTCATGGAAACATACGCGTCGATTGCTGTCATTCGCCCGCAGGAACTGCGCTCGGTCGATGAAGTGCGATTCACTTCGCCGGTCATCATCCGGCACGCGGTGCGCGGCACCGATGAAGTGCGGCAGCCGGAGGATCTGATCGATCCGACCAAGGATCGCAAGGTGCTTGAAGCACGTCTGGAGGTCTGGCTCACGGAGAAAGTACCACCAGCGGTCGGTCGATTGTTCATCGACAACGCCATTGATGTCCAAGCCCCGCAACCAACTTACGAACTGGACGTGGCAGAGACGAGCCGTCGACGTGAACTTCGTGCCGCAGCGGTACCCACGCAGGAGATCGAGATCCAAAGTTACCAGGTTCTTGTGAAAGCGGGCCAAAAGCTTTCACAGATGGATGTGACACTGCTCGAGGAAGAAGAGCGAACTTACCTGGCTGAGCTTGGGTTGATCAAACGATGGCTGATTCGCCTGGGGAACTTCGGCCTCATGTTTGTGGTTTCGCTCGGACTATGGATTTACATCGGGGTCTACAAACCTCGCATCGCTGAGAAACCCTGGCGTGGGGGTTCATTGGTGCTCTTGGTTCTAGGGGCTCAGATTCTGGCGGTAATCGCCACTATGGCGTCGCCGAGCAATGTGCACTTCACGGCTGTATTTCCTGTGATGCTGGCAACAACACTACTGGCCATCGCTTACGACCGCCGATTCGCCCTTGCGGCAGGTGCGATCGTCACCTTGGTGGTGATGCTCAGCCTTGAGCAAGGAATCAGTGAAGGTCTGGTGCTTCTGACCGGCGTCACGATCACGGCGAGCCTGCTAGGGGAAATCAAAACACGGTCGACCCTTGTGCTAACCGGATTGTGGAGCGGGCTGGGAATGGGCATGGCCGCCGGACTGGTGGGGTTGACCCATCTCGATCTCGACACCGAAGGACAGTTCAAAAACATTCTTTGGAACCAAACGCTGGTGTTCCTCGCAGCCGTCGCATCCGGCATGTTCGTGCAAGCTTTGTTGCCTGCGGTGGAGTCCCTTTTCCGCGTGACCACCTTCATGACATTGAAAGATCTCAACGACTCGGGCAAGCCGCTGCTTCGACGATTGGCACAGGAAGCACCGGGCACGTACCAGCACAGCCTGCGTATCGCCGACATGGCGGAAGCGGCGGCGGACGCGATCGGCCAAAACGGTTTGCTCTGCCGCGTTGGCGCGATGTATCACGACATTGGCAAGATCAACAAGCCACAGTACTTCGTCGAGAATCAAGGCGGCGGCCCCAACAAGCATCGCAAGCTTAAACCGGCGATGAGCCTGCTGGTAATCGTCGGGCACGTGAAAGACGGGATGGAAATGGCGCGCGAAGCCGGCCTGCCGCGCGACATTCGACACTTCATCGAATCGCATCACGGCACGACGCTGGTCGAGTACTTCTACCACGCCGCGAAAAAGCAATCCGAAGACGATGAAGACGCCTCAACGCCAACCGAGTTTGAATATCGCTACCCCGGCCCCAAGCCGCTGACCAAAGAAGCTGCAATTTTGATGATTTGTGATTGCGTCGAAGGCGCCGCCCGTGCGATGCCTGAACCGACACCGGTTCGTCTCGAACAACTCGTGCACAAACTGCTGAACAAACGCTTGATGGACGGGCAATTCGACGACTGCAATATCACGCTCAAGGAACTGCACTTGATTGAACAGGCGATCACCAAGATGGTCTGCGCCATCTATCACGGGCGTATTGCGTATCCGAGTGATCGCGAGCGACCGAATCCGCTTCCGGATCCGCAGCCGGCTACCGCAGCAGTCTGAGCACGGCGTGAACACCCACGCGCGCGATAGAATGATGCGATGGCTGAACCGCCAATCACTAACTCATCCCTGAATCCACACGCCATGACTTGGACCGCTTTGCTCGGTCAGTGGATCGAATTCGCACGCAGCGCGTTGGCATTGCCCGATGACAGTGACGGCCGCGCCATGAAACAATCAGTCGCCGACATCATCACCCTTCAGGCCGTCTGGTTTGCCTTGCGTGACATTGACACGCTGCCGCACGATGAAAAACAACTTGGACTGGATCGTTCGGAATTGTTGATCAAAAAGCATGAATCGGCGTTGCGCAGGCGGTGGCAGGACTCAATGCCCGCCAAGCTGGAAGAGTTGATTTGTGATGTGCGACACGTTCTGGCCTCCGCGCAAAAACCACATGAATAATGGTTTTCTCCGCCTCCCCTTCAAGACTACAATGTGATAAATCATCCGTTTCGACGTCGGCGCCATCGGATTCCTGACTACTCAATCGCCGACGGTGACGCGTCAAGGATGATGTGCGGCAAGCAGCCACCAACGATCAGGTTTTAGCACTTCAACCAGCACGCATAAGGAGGCATTCATGACACTCGCCGCCACCGATCTTTCGTTCGCGCCGCCTGAAGTTCGCCAAACCAAATTGCTGATTGACGGCCAATGGGTCGACAGCGTCAGCGGCAAAACATTTGACACTATCAACCCGGCCACGGAAGAGATGATCGCCCAGGTCGCAGAAGGCGATGCGGCCGACATCGACCTTGCCGTCAAAGCCGCGCGAAAGGCGTTTGAAACCGGGCCGTGGTCACGCATGGACGCCCGCGATCGCGGCATCCTTTTGAATCGACTCGCCGACCTGTGTGAACAACACATTGATGAACTGGCCGCGCTCGAAACGCTGGACAACGGCAAACCGATCAGTGACGCCCGTGCCGCTGACCTGCCCTTGGTCATCGATTGTTTTCGCTACTACGCCGGTTGGGCGGACAAGGTCGAAGGTAAAACGATTCCCGTGCGAGGCCCCTACTTCTGCTACACCCGGCACGAACCGGTCGGTGTGGCCGGGCAAATCATTCCGTGGAACTTTCCGCTGTTGATGGTCGCATGGAAATGGGGCCCCGCGCTGGCGACCGGTTGCACCGTTGTGATGAAACCGGCGGAGCAAACACCACTCTCCGTCCTTCGCATGGCTGAACTGGCGATGGAAGCCGGCTTCCCGCCCGGCGTGATCAACATCGTCAACGGCTTCGGCGAAACAGCAGGCGATGCGCTGGTCAAACATCCCGGTGTCGACAAAATTGCATTCACCGGTGAACACCGCACGGCGCAGATCATCATGCGCAACGCAGCCGACTCGCTCAAACGACTGACCTTTGAACTGGGCGGCAAGAGCCCGAACATCATCTTCGCCGACAGCGATCTCGATGCAGCGGTGGAAGGCGCTTACTTCGGCTTATTCTTCAACCAGGGTCAATGTTGCTGCGCGGGCTCACGTGTCTTTGTCGAAGAGAACGCCCACGGCGAGTTCATCGAGAAAATGGTCGCCAAAGCGAGCCAGCGGAAGCTCGGCAATCCCTTTGATCCCGAGACCCAGCAAGGTCCGCAGGTCGACAGGAATCAATACGACAAAGTGCTTCATTACATCAACAAGGGCAAGGAAGACGGTGCTCAGTGCGTGGCCGGCGGCGGTGTGCCGGATGGACCGGGTTACTTTGTGGAACCGACGGTCTTCGACGGCGTCACCGACGACATGGCGATCGCCACCGACGAAATCTTTGGACCGGTCATGCAAGTGTTGAAGTTCAAGGACGCCGAGGAAGTCATTCAGCGCGGCAACAACACCTTCTACGGCCTCGCCGCAGCCGTCTGGACCCGGGACATCGGCAAAGCCCACCATCTGGCGGCGAAACTGCGAGCGGGCACGGTCTGGGTGAACTGCTATGACGTCTTTGAC
Organism: Phycisphaeraceae bacterium; assembly: GCA_028281215.1. Classification (GTDB taxonomy): domain Bacteria; phylum Planctomycetota; class Phycisphaerae; order Phycisphaerales; family Phycisphaeraceae; genus JANQKH01. The sequence goes on from JANQKH010000396.1 coordinate 4,131, forward strand.
GCCGCCGCGCCGTTTGGCGGTTTCAAGATGTCAGGCCAGGGCCGGGAACTGGGCGAATACGCCCTTCGCAACTACACGGAGATCAAGACCGTCACTGTCAGCATGGACGGCTGATCGGAAACGCACGCACCTGGCGATCATCCCGGTCCACAGGTGAGCATGAAAGGTGGTCGATATCGGTCGGCCCGGCGATATCAGCGTTGACAGGTCGATCAACCTATCTACAATCCTGTCCCTTACTTGCAGGAGCCCGCCCGTGCCAGGCACGTTTGAATGTTCGCTCGTCACGCCCGATGAAAAGGTTCTCGATGAACCCGTGGCGTACGCCTCGTTTCCCGCCCATGACGGCCAGGTCGGCATTGCGCCATCCCGCGCCCCCCTTTTGGCCGAACTCGGTGACGGTTCGCTGCGCCTCGACTTCCCCGACGGCGGCAAGCGATGGTTCTTCATTGGCGGCGGGTTTGCACAGATGAAAGACAACAAGCTGTCCATCGTCGCCGACGAAGCCGTGCCGGCGGAGGAGATCATCAAGAGCAAAGTCGAGAAAGAACTTGAGAGCGCGACCGCCATGGAATCGGTGGGCGAAGAGGCCGTTGCGAAGAAACAGCGCGCTGTTTCCCGGGCTCGGGCATTGCTGGAGTTGTTCGACAAACACGGCAATAAACACTAGGCCATCCGTGGCGTTCGATGAACCTTTCCGGACCCCGCCAACCTTAATTGTTGGCGATGGGTTAACCAGATCAGGGGCTTGCATTGAATCGATACTGTTCAGGGCTGATCTTCATGGGCATGGCCTCGCTGTCGGTGTTGTCCGGCTGTGCGATCGATGACAATCTGATTCCGCCGTCCGCCAGCGTGGAGCATGTGCGTGTGATTGATCAGTCCGCACAAGGTTCCCGGCTCGAAGTTTTGGTGCGGATGGAGAATCCCAACGTGGTCGCCCTGCCGTTGCCCAGCGCTACGTTTACGCTGACGCTTCAAGGGATCGGCACGTTTTCGTTCACGGACACGCCGCACGTGACGCTGCCTGCCAAACGCACCGACGGCGAGTTCGGCCCCGGTGTGCAGTTCCTCAAACTCCCTGCTGCCGTCGCCACCAACGGCAAGGACACGCACGGCGCCGGCTATCGCGTTAACGGCTCGATCATTTACGAACCACCGGGCGAAATTCGCAAACTGCTGACCGAATCACGCGTTCCACTGCCCACGATGAACTTTTCCAAATCCGGCACTGTGGAATAACTTCGCGCGCAACCACACCCGTCATGACGCCAACCCGCGTGGTGCATCGATCGCACGTCTGCCATGCGCCACGCTTACAATGCCCTTCATGCACCCGCTGTTTGAACAACGCCGATACCTGATTCCGTTTCGCGCGACATTACTCTCGCAGATTTTCACGGATGTGCTGGTGATTGGCGGCGGCGTTGCCGGCATGCGCGCCGCTATCGCTGCATCGGAGCACTCCGACGTGATCCTCGTATCAAAGGGAAACATCGAACAGTCCAACACTTTTTGGGCCCAGGGCGGCATCGCGGCAGTGTTGGAAGAAACCGATTCATTCGACCTGCACATTCAGGACACGCTGAACGCCGGCGCCGATCTTTGCGACCCCGCCGTCGTTCGCACCGTGGTGGAAGCCGGACCGGCTCGGATCAACGAACTGATCGATTGGGGCATGCGATTCGATACGAAGCGACGCGACGATGCGGGCAATGGGGAATCAATCGCGCTCGGCCGCGAAGGCGGGCACAGTTGCCACCGCATCCTTCACGCCGACGGCGACGCGACCGGCAAGGAACTGGCCCGAACGCTGTTTGGACAAATCGAAGAACGCGAACGGGTGCGCTACTTCGCCGACTGCTTCGTGCTCGACCTGATCACCGTAGACTCCGACGAAGACCGCCCAGGCGCCTGTATCGGTGCCATCACCCACCATCCGAAGTACGGCCTCCAGGTCATCTGGGCAAAGGCAACCATCCTTGCCTGCGGCGGCTGCGGGCAGGTCTATCGTGAGTCCACCAATCCGCCGATCGCGACCGGTGACGGCATCGCCATGGCGTACCGCGCCGGCGCCATGATTGCCGACATGGCGTTCGTACAGTTTCATCCCACCACGCTTTACGTCGCCGGCGCGTCCCGTTCGTTGATCACCGAAGCGGTCCGCGGCGAAGGGGCGCACCTGATCGACCGCAACGGCGAACGCTTCATGGTCGGGCAACATGACATGGCGGAACTCGCGCCGCGCGACGTCGTCTCCCGCTCGATCATGAACCAGATCGCCCAAACCCGATTTCCGCACGTGTACCTCGATTGCCGACACATCGGCCGCGAACGATTCACCGAACGCTTTCCAGGCATCACGCAACTGTTGGATCGTTTTGACATCGACCCTGGAATTGATCCCGTACCGATTCACCCATCGTGCCACTACATGGTGGGCGGCGTAAGCACGGACGACGCCGGCCGAACCAATGTACCCGGCCTCTACGCGTGCGGCGAAGTATCCGCCACCGGATTGCACGGCGCGAATCGGCTGGCAAGCAACAGCCTGCTCGAAGGCCTGGTCTTCGGCGAGATTGCCGGCCGCATCTGCGAAGAACTGATCGACGAAGGGCCAACTCGGCCAGCCAAGGTCATCTCCGACATCCCCATCTCCGATCGCGCTGAACTCGACCTTTCCGACGTTCGCTCAAGCTTGCGCGCCGCAATGTGGCGACACGTGGGCATCACGCGCGCCGCCGACCAACTCACCGACGTCGAGCAACACATCGACGACTGGGCCAGCTACACGCTCGACAAAATCTTTGATCAGGCGTCCGAGTGGGAAGTGCAGAACATGCTGCTCGTCGGCGCGTTGATTGTGCGGGCGGCCAAATGGCGTGAGGAAAGCCGGGGCACGCACTATCGCAGCGACTTCCAGCAACCCACCGAATCCTTTCGCAAACACGATCTCTGGCAACGCGGAAACGCGCAGCCGCACACAGTCATTTGAGCAGGTTTATTCCATCTGGAGCGGGTGTCACACTACGTTTCGATTGAATCACTCCAACACAAGGAAGCTCGCAGTGATCGTGGACCGTCACGATCAATCCACATACATAAACTCGTTCGCATTGAGCAACACATGACAGAAATCGACGATCGCTTCACGCGAGACAGGGAGCGAAGCATCTCCCTGCGGATCACCGGTAGCCGACCAACGTGTCGCGCCTTGTGACGTCAAGTCGTGACCGCGCCCTGAAGTATCCTTGAGCCAGTCTTTGCCATTGAATTCCCAGGCGCCAACGAGCGGGGATTGGTTCCCAGCCACGAAGGGTCGCGGTTGCCGTTTCGACAACTCCTCGAACGTCATCACCTTGTTGAATAACCGAACGCGCCCGATCAACCCCTGCCAGCCGTGACCGGCGGAAGCATGTCGGCCTCCCACCACAAACGGACTGTCGCTGAACACGTTGGCCGTCACACTATGCGCCACCCACGCCGTTTCGATGGCCGACGGCCTGCTCAGATCCTGCATGTAAAACGTTATGCCGGACTTGGTCGTGTCCGCCAGTTTGACCGACGCAACGACACGGTAGAAACGATTAAGCTGCGGGCGAAGATCGGACGCGACGACTTCATACGTCGGTTGCTTGCCGGCTCGCGTGTCGCCGACGAATTGGAGAATCAGATTGCGCGGTTGATAACGCGAACGCTCGCTGGTCACGCCGAAGGACCAGCCGCGGCGTTTGGTGTCTCCGTTCCATTGTGATGCAATGACGCGCACTTTGGCGTCCTTGGCAAGCCCTTCAAGATAAATCACCGCCTCGATCGTGAACGCATCGAACCGAAAGGCGTCCGTCACCTTGGTGGACAGGTACTGCCCGGCATTCACATCGATATCCGCGGCATAGGGATTCAGCTTGGCCGCAGTCATAATCTTGGCCAATGTTTTTCGATCACGTTTGGGCGCCTTCACGGCCTCCGGTGGTTTCACGTGCGCAGCTTGTTGACTCAGAAACGCCACGCCCGCGGCAACTTCGTCCGCCTCGGCGTCGCGCCCAAACGCAATTCGGTAGGCATTTTGAATCAGGCTCTTTGGATCAGATGGTTTGGATCGGGCGACGCGATCAGCCATTTTCCGCGCACGGCTCAATGCCCATTCGCCGTTGATCAACATCAGCGATTGCGGCGCGGTCGTGGTTTCGGATCGGGTGGCAAAGCTGTTGAATCCGTCCGGACCATCAAACGCATCCATGAACGGTGGGCGATTGTTTCGCATGATCTTCAAGTAGACCGAGCGTTTATTCGACTTCTCATCCACACCCGCCAGCGCCATGCCAGAATCCAGTTCCTCACTGACCGACAACATCGCATCGCGCAACGCCTCGGCCTCCAGCCTTCGCACCCTTTGCCGCCAGAGAAGCCGGTTGGCTTGATCGGCTGCCTGCGCCGATGACGGCGTTTCAATCAAACTGCGTTGCCGGTAGGCTGCCGACGTCATGATCAACCGATGCATCGGCTTGAACCGCCAACCCTTGCGAACGAACTCCGTCGCCAGCCAGTCGAGCAACTGCGGATGGGACGGCCGACCACCCTGTCGACCGAAGTCATTCGGCGTGTCCACGATGCCGACGCCAAAGTGATGCTGCCAGATACGGTTGGCGATCACCCGCGTCGACAGTTGATTTTCCGGATGCGTGATCCATCGCGCCAGCGTCAAACGTCGGCCGGTCGTGCGGCCATTGCCCGATGGTTGTTGAATGTCGGGCGTCTTCGGATTCAAAACCGTCGGATATCCCGGTGCGATCGGACGTTTGGTTGCATCACCGGGGATGACCGTTTTGGGCGCGATCGGACCGATATCCCGCACCGCCATGACAGGCGTCAACGGCTTGGGCTTGAGGTGATCGTACGTCGCCAATTCCTTTTTTAGCGCTTCCCACTGTTTCCGCGTTTCGCCTTTGATCTTGCTTTCGATCCTCTTGTGTTGTTCGAGAATCTGACGATGGGCCAGCGACTTGACCTGCTGATCACGCGGCGAAAGTTTCTCCAACGGTGAAGACAACAGGCGGCGAAGGTCTTCATTGAACAGGTTAAACGCCTGCTTTTCCAATGCTTCGCGATGGGGTCGCTCGATCTTGTCAATCTTGGCGCGAACCGATTCGGTAGCCTTCTCCCATGCTACGAACTGCTTGCGATACTCCGCCTGCTGTGCATCCGACGCGGCAACAATGGAATCGTCCGGTTCAATCGTGCCGAAGAACGCCTGCAACTGAAAATAGTCTTCGCGCAGGATCGGGTCGAACTTGTGATCGTGACAACGCGCACAACCGACGCTCATGCCGAGAAACACCTTGCCGCTCACATCAGTGATATTGTCGATGATGTGACCCCACTGGTTGCGCACATCCCGCTGATTGAATTCGTAAGGCCACAAGCGCAGGTAGCCGGTCGCGATGACCGCGTCCGGATCTTTCGTGTCCAGTTCATCGCCGGCCAGTTGGTATTGAACGAACTGGTCATACGGCATGTCGTTGTTGAACGCCTTGATCACCCAGTTTCGATAACGCCAGATGTGAGGCCGATAGGCGTCCTGCTTGTAGCCATCACTATCGGCGTAGCGAACCAGATCAAGCCAGTGCCGCGCCCAGCGCTCACCGTACCGCGGCGACGCCAACAGTCGGTCGATCAACTTTTCATACGCATTCGGTGATCGGTCCCGAACGAACGCGTCAATCTCTTTCGGCGTCGGCGGAAGTCCGGTGAGATCAAACGTGGCGCGGCGAATCAACGTGACACGATCCGCCTCCGGCGCCAACGTCAACCCGTGCGGCTCCAACTTCGCCAGGATGAACGTATCGATGGGGTTGAGCACCAACCGCTGATTCGACGTATGTTTGAGCTGCGGCGCATCCGGTCGTTTCAACGGCTGATAGAACCAATAAGCTCGATCGTCCGCCGTGATGCGATTCGCAGGCAACCGCTGAATGCCGGCTTGATCTTCAGGCCAGGGCGCGCCCATCCGGATCCACTTGACCAGCGCATCGATTTCACTGTCGCGGAGCTTCTTCTTGGGCGGCATCTCCAGGAATTCATCCTGATGCTTAACAGCCGTGATCAACAGGCTTTTTTCGGGATCGCCAGGCACGATAGCCGGTGCGGTTTCGCCGCCTTGCAAGGCATGTGCGCGCGAGTCGAGCCGTAGCTTGCCTTTCTGTTTGTCCTGACCGTGGCACTTCGTGCACTGGTTGGCCAACACCGGGCGAACCTTGGACTCGAAGAATGCCAACGCCTCGGCGGAGGGCTTGTCCGTTGCACCAACCGGACCGGCAACCACTGTCAAAGCAAGCGTCAAGATGGCGAAAACTCGGAGTAGATTCATCGCAGTGCAGTGCTCATGTTGCTTCCATTGTATCGGCTGGAACGACCACTCGGAAGCGAATTGCGTTCGACACGACGCGTTCCAACGCATTCCACAAGATTGTTCCGCCCGATTCAAGCCATTGCCTTCAGCAGTTCGGGCAGGTCTGCAAACGTCAGGTGCGCCTTGACCGGATGGGCGTTCGCTTGCTCGGCGTCTGTCACGCCGGTGAGCACCAGTGCGGTCGTCATGCCGACGCTGTGGCCGCCGGCGATATCCGCTTCCAGGTTGTCACCGATCAGCAAACATTGTTTTGGCGACACTTCAAGCCGATCACAAAGATGGGCAAAAAACTCCGGGTCCGGCTTGCCCGCGTGATGCATCCGGCTGGTCGGCACATCCGCCCCGTAAGCAAACAGCGCGCCCCACGATCCCGACCCGAACTCCGCCAACCCATCAAACATGTACACACGGTCTGTCGAGCCGATCAGCAACTCGGCCCCGCCTCGCAGATGATGCAACGCCACCAGCGCGGCGTCGAGGTCGAACTCAATCGCGTTTTCACGGTGGTGCGACCCGACGGTGACCACATCCACCTGCTCATCCGTCGATGTGACAAAGGTGGCGTGTGGCAGTTCCTCGACCACGGCTTCGCCGGCAAAGTTGCAAATGCGAGGCTCGTCCCATCGCTGACGAATCCAATCCGCCATCGCCGAGCCGGATGTGTAAAGCGCTTCGGTCGGCACGTCCAAACCCGCTGCCGTCAATCGCACGATCTGCGCCGCCATGCCGGTAGCGCTGTTGTTCGTGACCAGAGCGAATTTTGCTCCCGCGTTTTGAACGGCGGTCAACGCATCCCGTGCGCCAGGCAAAGCCTCATGGTGAGCGAGCAACGTGCCGTCCACATCGAAAAGCACTGCATCAAAATCGGCAAACCGCATGGCAGCGACCGTCCCGGGTCAGCGTTGATCCAACTTGTCGAACAAGTTATCCAGCGCGCGTTCCAGTTTCTTCGATGCCTGGTGAATGGTGTCGTAAAGGTCTTCACCATCCTGCGTCACCGTCACCGGTTGATGGCCGGCTGGCCGCGCTTCGAGGATCACCTTCTTGTCTTTGCCGTGTTTCTCCGAATTCTCGTCGTGGAGATGCACCTCGACACGCGTCACGCGTTCATTGAAATGGCGCATCGCATGGTTGACTTCCTTGTTAATGTGTTCGGTCAGTGGTTCGGTCTGGGTGATATGCCCGTTGATCTGAATCTGCATGTCGTACCTCGTTCCTGTCCTTTGTTTCAACCCTATGGGGTACGGGCGGAAATCGTAGCGTCCAACCCCAATCGTTGCCATTATTGTACGGAGATCACTACACTAGGTTTCTTAAGGGATTCTCTGTTGGAATCCCGGAATCAACAAGGTTTTGTCCATGAATTCACGTTACCCGTCGATTGAACTGCTGGCCAAGCGAGCCAAACAACGCATGCCGGGGTTCGCATACGACTACCTGACCGGCGGCTGCTTTTCGGAGATGAACCTGGCGCGCAACACGCAGGAGATCCGCGAAGTTCAACTCCAACCTTACTACCTGCGAGACTTCCAAGGCGCGGACCAGACGACCACACTTTTCGGCAAAACCTACAATGCCCCCTTCGGCATCGCACCGGTAGGCCTGCAAGGCTTGATGTGGCCTCGCGCCTGTGAAATCCTCGCCCAGGCGGCCGTCGACCACAATGTTCCCTTTTGCCTCAGCACGGTAAGCACGGCCAGCATTGAAACCATCGCCGAGATCACCGACGGCAATTTCTGGTTCCAACTCTACCATCCCGCTGAGGACGAACTGCGAAACAAACTGCTCCAACGCGCCGCCGATGCGGGATGCCAAACGCTGGTCATTCTGGCCGACACGCCTTCGTTCGGGTACCGCCCGAAAGAAATCCGCAACGGCCTTTCCATCCCGCCACGCATGACCCTGCGAAACATCATGCAAATGCTCTGGCATCCACGATGGTGCATGGAGCAGTTGATCGCCGGGGCGCCGGCATTCCAGACCATGAAACCCTACATCCCCAAAGGGATGAAAATGAAACACCTCGGCCTGTTCATGGCCAAGACCTTCTCCGGCCGGCTGACTGAAGACAAAATCAAACCGATCCGCGATATCTGGAAAGGCAACCTCGTCGTCAAGGGCATCGTCAACGAAGAAGACGCGGAGAAGGCAATCGCGCTTGGTGTGGATGGTTTGATCGCTTCCAATCACGGCGGGCGCCAACTCGATGCCGGCCAATCGACGATCAAACCCATGGCCGAGTTGGCCAAACGCTTCAAGGGCCAAGTGACGTTGATGATGGACAGCGGCATCCGCTCGGGTTCCGACGTTGCCGCGAGCATTGCGATGGGCGCGGAGTTCACCTTCGTCGGCCGCGCCGCGATGTTCGGCGTCTGCGCGATGGGCAAACAAGGCGGCGACCAATCCCTCGCGATCCTCAAACGACAACTGCAACAGGTCATGGAACAGATCGGATGCGAAAAGGTCGAAGACCTGCCGAAGCATCTGATTGCCGTAGAAGACTAGTAGGCAGCCTGGTTGTCGGACATGCTTCAAGGCTTGCGAACTTTGACGGCGGCGATGCACGTGATTTGAAACCGCGCATCCGATTGATGTTCGCCCGCTCGCCGCACTTGACACAACTTGTTTTACTACCGCTTTTCGTCCCGTTGAATTCCCGCTACCATTCGCCCTCTTATGAGCAAGCGAATGAACATCCTCGTGATCGGCAGCGGCGGCCGCGAACATGCGCTCGGCTGGAAACTCAAACAGTCCAAACGCTGCGGCAAAATCTACTTCGCACCGGGCAACGCCGGCACGGCCGTCATCGGGGAGAATGTCGACCTGCCCGCCGATCCGGTCAACACCAAGAACGCCGACGCGATCGATTGGTTCTGCCGGCAAAACGATGTCGAACTGATCGTCATCGGCCCGGAAGACCCGCTCGCCGGCGGTTTGGCGGATCGTTTGCAGCGCGAGGGGCGATACATCTTCGGCCCGGTTGCCGCCGCTGCTCGCCTTGAAGCTGACAAAGCCTACGCCAAGCAGATGATGCGGGCGGCCTCGATTCCCACCGCCGAATCCCGCACGTTTACCGACGCCAACGCGGCGCTGACTTACCTTCAAGCCCGCGATGAACCTGTCGTCGTCAAGGCCGCCGGGCTTGCCAAGGGCAAAGGCGTGACCGTTTGTTCCAGCAAGCAGGAAGCCATCGACACCGTGAACCAGTTCATGGTCGACAAAGTGTTCGGCGAAGCCGGCGAAACGGTCGTCATCGAAGAGCAACTCGTCGGGCAAGAGCTTTCCGTCCTCGCGCTGGTCGACGGCCAGAACATCTTTGTCCTTGATCCCTCCCAGGATCACAAGCAGGCACACGAAGGCGACACCGGCCCAAACACCGGCGGCATGGGCGCCTATTGCCCCACGCCGTTGGTCGACGACAAACTCATGTCCACCATCCAGCGCGAAGTGCTCGTACCGATCGTCGACACACTGCGGCGGGACGGCGTCGTCTATCAGGGTGTGCTCTACGCCGGCCTCATGCTCACCGCCGGCGGCCCCAAGGTGCTCGAGTTCAACTGCCGGTTCGGCGACCCCGAAACCCAACCGCTGATGGTTCGCCTCAAGGGCGATCTGCTTCAGATCATGCTCGCGACGATCACCGGCGGCCTGCATAAAGTTGACATCTCGTGGGATTCGCATTGTTGCTGCTGTGTCGTGATGGCGTCGGGCGGCTATCCCGGCAGCTACGAAAAGGGCAAAGTGATCACCGGCATCAAAGACGCAGAGGCGGACCCTGACGTCAAAGTCTTCCACGCCGGCACCAAACAACAAGGCGCTGACATCGCCACCGCAGGCGGGCGTGTGCTCAACGTCTGCGCGCTGGGCGCCGACCTTGCCGAGGCCCAGGCAAAAGCAAACGCGGCCTGTGAGAAGATCGACTTCGAAGGTGGCTGGTACCGCAAAGACATTGGCTACCGTGTGATGAAATAGCGATCAAAGTGATTCAATCGCTGGCGCGAACAGAAAACCCAGACTCAATTTCGAACTCATCGCAACGCCTCCAACTTCGCAATGCGATCTTCCGTCGGCGGGTGCGTGGAGAACAGTTTCGCCAGTGACCGTCCCATCCCATTGAACGGCTCAACGATGAACATGTGATTCTGCGTCGGCATTTCATTCTCAAGCGGGACGCCCCGCGACACCGAATCCAGTTTCCGCAATGCACCGATCAAACCATCCGGCGAACCGGCGATCGCCGCGCCGTCCGCGTCGGCGACAAACTCCCGGCTTCGGCTGATCGCCATTTGAATCAAACCCGCCGCGATCGGCCCGAAAATCACCAGCAACAGCGCCGCTGCCGGGTGCCCGTCGCGACCGCTCCCGCCGAACCAGAATGCCATCCATGCAATGTAGTTGATCACGCCGGCAATCGTCGCCGCCACGCAACTGATCAGCGTGTCACGGTTTTTCACGTGCGCCAGTTCGTGCGCCATGACGCCTTCAAGTTCTTCGTAGCTGAGCAAACGCAACGCGCCTTGCGTCACCGCGACGGCTGCATTCTTCGGATTGCGACCGGTCGCAAAGGCGTTCGGCGACTGGTGCGGACAGATATAAACCCGCGGCATGGGCAGGTCGGCATTGGCGGCGAGTCGGCCCACCATCGTGTGAAGGTCAGGCGCGGTCGCCTCATCTACCTCCTGGGCGCGCATGGAGGCGAGGGCGATCTTGTCACTGTAAAAGTATGCGACAACATTCATCACCCCGCCGAGCAGGAACGCAATCAGCAATCCTTGCTGTCCAAAGATCGCACCGATACCCAGAATGATGGCGAACAGGGCACCGAGAAAGACCGCCGTTTTGATGTTGTTGGCAAATCGTGTCATGGTGTGAACACTCTACGCATGAAGCGATCCGTGGGACCGACCTCTGCATCCGATGCACCCTAGACATGCCGAGCATGCTTTGGCATTCGTGACAGAAACGCGTCGGCGGCCCCGACTCGCCAATCGAGCCGGGCCGACGCGTGTAAGCCTGCGAAGGAAACCCTGCAAGGCCGATGCCAGCCACAAGCCGTTTTCACCGCCCGCATTGGCGTGCCTGCTGCCATCCG
>JANQKH010000404.1 GCA_028281215.1 Phycisphaeraceae bacterium
TGGTAACGGTTCCGTTAGAATCCGTCACATCTGTGTGTTGCCGCGTTGGGACACTTTTGTGGAGGTTGTACGTTTGTCGTCGATGACTGCCCACCCTTACGAATCGTTGGCCGCGGCGATGGTCGATCAGCAGTTGCGGGCGAGGGGCATCCGTGATGAGAGAGTACTCGACGCAATGACGCGGTTGCCTCGGCACTGGTTTGTGCCGGATCAGCCGGCGACGGAAGCGTATGCCGACAAGGCGTTGCCTACCTCGGGCGGGCAGACGATCAGTCAGCCTTACATCGTGGCGCGGATGACAGCGTTGCTGGCGGTCGAGGCGGGTATGCGCGTCCTTGAAGTCGGTACCGGCAGCGGCTACCAGACGGCGTTGCTCGCCTGCCTCGGTGCCTCGGTGACGTCGATGGAATGCGACGCCAACCTATCGCAGTTCGCCGGCCAAACCCTGCATCGACTTGGTCTTGATGATCAGGTCGAACTGCTCGTCGGCGACGGTTCGCTCGGGCATGCTGCTAATGCACCGTATGACCGCATTCTCGTCACCGCCGCGGCGCCGCGCGTGCCTGGTGCGCTTCAGGCACAGTTGTCCGACGGCGGCCGTATCGTAATTCCAGTGGGCGGGCAAAGTGAACAGGAACTGCTCGTGTTGACCCGCAACGGTGACCAGTGGCGACAGGAGATTGATTGCGCATGTCGATTCGTGCTGTTGCGCGGCGAGGATGCGTGGTTGGATTAGCCGCCATTCTGCGCGCGATGTCGTAAGTAATGATCGGCGAGCACGATTGCCATCATCGCTTCACCCATCGGTACGAAGCGTGGCAACAGACAGGGATCGTGGCGGCCTTTGGTGGCGATCGTGGTTGGTTCGCCGTCGCGCGTTACGGTCGGCTGTTCGCGCGACAAGGAACTGGTCGGCTTGATTGCACAACGCATGACAATCGGCATGCCGGAGGAAATGCCGCCGAGCATGCCCCCGTGGCGATTGGTTTGCGTTTGAATCGTTCCCGACTGATCGCCTTGTTCGAACACATCGTTATTTTCGCTGCCGCGCGCCGTGGCGACGCCGAAGCCCGCCCCGTATTCCACGCCCAGCACGGCCGGCAGGCTGAACATCGCTTTGCCAAGGTCGGCTTTGAGCTTGTCGAACACCGGTTCGCCCCAGCCGGCGGGCACGTTTGTCGCGACCAGTTCGGACACGCCGCCGATCGAATCTTCTTCTTTTCGCATCTGCTCGATCAGTTCGATCATTCGCGTTGCCATGTCGGCATCGGGGCAGCGCACGATGTTGCTTTCGACCTGCTCCAGCGTGACTGATTCCGGTTGCTCCACGTCGGCAACCAGCTCGCCGATCTGTTTGACGTAACCGACAATGTTCACGCCGCACGCCTCGGTCAGCAATTTCTTCGCGACCGCGCCGGCCGCCACGCGAACTGAAGTCTCGCGCGCACTTGAACGTCCGCCGCCGCGGTAATCGCGGAAACCATACTTGGCGTCGAACGTGTAATCCGCATGGCCCGGCCGATACTTGTCCTTGATGTCCGAGTAATCCTTCGAACGTTGGTCCTGATTGCGAATCAGCACGGCGATCGAGGTACCGGTCGTACGGCCGTCGAACACGCCGGATAGAATCTCCGGCTCGTCGGCTTCCTGTCGCTGCGTGGTCACCTTCGACTGGCCCGGCCGACGCCGTTGCAGATCAGGGATCAGATCGTCCACCGACAACTGCAAGCCCGGCGGCACGCCATCGATGATGACCACATTGCCCGGTCCGTGGCTTTCGCCGGCGGTCGTGATGCGAAAAAGTTGTCCAAATGAGTTACCTGCCATGATGGAAATCGTAGCGAATCGGTGGAGACGAGGAAATCATCGGCCTCGCAGAGAATTCTCCAAAGCCGTTAAACTGTGACGAATCCAATGTGGAAGGAAGACACACATGAAAACACTGACGGTTCACCTGATCGCCTTGTTGTTGATCGCTGGCGGGTTCGCGCCCAACGTGGCGATCGCTGCCAACAAGCCCAACTTCATCGTGATTTACTGCGATGATCTGGGTTATGCGGACATCGGTTGTTTTGGATCGACCAAACATCGCACGCCGCGCATCGATCAGATGGCCAAGGAAGGCCGACGGTTCACCAGTTTCATGGTGACCAGCGGTGTTTGCTCTCCGTCGCGGGCATCGTTGATGACCGGTTGCTACCCCATTCGTGTGGGGCTTGATCGCAATGAATCGAACGGCTGGGTGCTGTTTCCGGGCAACAAGCGCGGTTTGAATCCCAAGGAAATCACCGTCGCCGAAGTGCTCAAAGGCGCGGGTTATTCGACGGCGATTGTGGGCAAGTGGCATCTCGGCGACCAACCGCAGTTTCTGCCGACACGGCAGGGGTTTGATTCCTATTTTGGCATTCCCTTTTCCAACGACATGGGTCAAACGGAGCGGCCGAAGCCGTACCGCTATCCGCCCTTGCCGTTGTTGCGCGATGAAAAGGTGATCGAACAGGAGCCGGACCAGCGCTTGCTCACACAGCGATACACCACGGAGGCGGTGAAGTTCATCGAAGCGAATAAGGACAAACCGTTCTTTCTGTACCTGCCGCACACGATGCCGCACTGGCCTCAGTTTTCCTCGAAGAACTTCGCCGGCAAGAGCAAGAACGGCCGATGGGGCGATACCGTCGAAGAGATTGATTGGTCGACCGGCGTGCTGCTCGACACGCTCAAACGACTGGACATTGATGACCGCACACTGGTGATCTTCACATCGGACAACGGCGGCGCGACACGTTGGGGCGCTTCGAATCATCCGCTCAAGGGGGCCAAAGGCTCGACCCTTGAAGGCGGCATGCGCGTGTGTAACGTGATGCGCTGGCCGGGAATGATTCCCGCCGGCACGCAGTGTGATGAACTGGTCGGCACGATCGACATCCTGCCGACGTTCGCCAAACTGGCCGGTGCGAAGGCGCCGGACGACCGCGTCATCGACGGCCACGACATCAGCGACCTGATGCTGGGCAAGCCGAACGCTAAATCGCCGCACGAGGCCTATTACTACTACTTTCGCGATCAGTTGCAGGCGGTGCGCAGCGGCAAATGGAAGTTGCACCTGGAAATCAAACTGCCGCCGCGCGGCCGACAGAAGGAACGCCACCGACCGGCGCAACTTTACGATCTGCACAGTGACATCGGCGAATCGAAGAACGTGATCACGCAGCATCCGAATGTGGTCAATCGCCTGAACGCACTGGCCGACAAGACCCGCGCGGATCTCGGCGATCGCGGCGTCAAGGGTGCCAACGTTCGGGCGCCCGGCCACGTGGAAAACGCCAAGCCGCTCACGCAGCGTACACCCGCGAAATCCAAGTGATGGTTCTGAGTGCATCATCATGATTGATGAAGGTCCCGGTGAACATGACGCTCATCTGCTCGATGAAGATGAGCCCGATCTGACGGTCTGCGTCTCCTGCGCTGCGACGATTTCTTCGCACGCGGTGCGTTGCCATCACTGCGGCGCCGAGTTTGTCGGCGAAGCGTGGCAGCAACAATTGGCCGGCGAAGGCGCCCCGCGCGTGTGGTGGCGGTACGTGGCCGGTCTGTTGGCGATCATCTTCATTCTCTGGGCACTCCGGTATGTCATGGTGTAATTCACGCGGTAACTGCCTCGCCGATCTCACTGGTTTGTGGTTCGACTTCCGGACGCTTGCGGCCGTGCCAGAGGAAGTAGAACGTGCGTTTGACGTCATCGAGAATCATGAGGAAGCATGGCAAAATCAGCAGCACGAGGAACGTCGCGGACATCAGGCCGAACGCAATCGCTACCGCCATGGGAATTAGAAACTTCGCTTGGAAACTCTGCTCAAGTATCAACGGTGTCAAGCCAAGCACCGTTGTCACCGTGGTCAGCAGAATGGCCCGAAACCGCGCGCGACCGGACTCGATCAACGCCTGCCGAACCGGAATGCCTTTGGCGCGGCGGTGGTTGTAAAACTCAACCAGAATCAGCGAGTCATTGACCACGATGCCGGACAGCGCGACGAAACCGATCATGCTCAGAAACGTCATCGAATACCCGAGCAGCCAGTGACCCCATATGGCGCCGATGATCGCGAACGGAATCACGCTCATCACGACCAGCGGTTGCAAGTAACTGGAAAACAGCCACGCAAGGATCACGTACACCATCACCATTGCCGCCATGAAACCCAGCGGCAGGGAACTGAACGCGTCGGCCATCCGTTCCTGTCGGCCGGCCGTCTTGATCGTCACGTCGGGGAACTGCTCGCCAATCGCTTTGAGGTCGAGTTGTGACATGATCGCTTCCGGCGCCACGGCAGGCGAAGTCTCCGCCGTCACGGTGATCGCCCGCTGACCGTTCACTCGCTTGATCGATGAATATGTCGAACTGTCCGTGATATCAGCGACCTCCGACAACGGCACATACACATTCGATGGGCTGAGCACCCAACTGTTCTCGATGGTGAACAAACTCTGCCGGCTCGCTTCGTCAAGCCGCACCCGCACGTCAATATCTTCTTCGTTAGCGGCGAACACATGCGCATCGATGCCGAACAGGAACCCGCGCACCTGTGTGGCGATGTTGGCCGTGGTGAACCCAAGTGTGCCGGCGCCCGATTTGAGCTGGATGCGCAGCTCCAGTTGGCCGAGATTGTGGTCGTCTGCGATTTCGTTGACACCGTCGAAGCCCGCCAGTGCGGTTTTGATGGTCTCCGCCGCCTTCGCCAGCGATGCGTCGTGTTCACCGCTGACGCGAATGGTGATGCCCGGTCCACTCGGTCCGCCGGTGATCTCGGAAAATCCCAATCGCTCCACTTCATCCATCTTCCCTTCGAGCGCATCGCGGATCGCCTGGAGAATGGTGGCCGATTCGCGGTCTCGCTGCTCCACTGGTTGCAGTTCGATATACATTTGCGCGACATGCGTGCTGAACGCGTCGGCCTGACCGGTATCGAGGTTGTCCCGTTTGCCGATCACCGCGGAGATTGACTTCAACTCCTTCTGCTGCTGCGCCGCCTCCTCCACGCGCTGAACGATTTCGTTGGTCTTTTCGATCGGCGTACCGATCGGCATGTGAATGTCGACGACAATCGTCTCGGCGTCGTCCTTGGATAAGAACTCGAACTTCACGCGACCATTCGGCGCCGGTCGAATCATGCCGATTGAAATCAACATCGCCGCGAGCACAACCGCGGTCGTGATGTAACGGTATTTCAAAGAGCCGGCGAGCACGCGGCCGTACAACGGAATGATCCGGTCGTGCAGCCAGTGGTCGCGCCACGTTTCGTATCTGGCGATCATGGAACCCACGCGACCGGGCTTGCTGCGGTCGCGTTTGGCTAACGTGTGACCCATGTGGCTTGGCAGAATGAGGATCGATTCGACCAGGCTCATCATCAGCGCGCAGGCGACCACCGCCGGCAGTGCACCCAGCAACGTGCCCATCTGTCCCTTCACGAATGTCAACGGCAGAAACGCGACGACACTGGTCAGCACTGTTGCCACCACCGGCCACATCACCTGGTCCGTGCCGCGCGTCGCGGCGAGCAGCGCCGGTTCGCCTTTGTCGTGCCGGGCCTGAATGTTCTCCGCCACGACGATCGCATCGTCGACCAACAAGCCGAGCACCACGATCAGACCAAACATCGTCAACAGGTTGAGTGTGACGTCGAACACCGCCATCGCTAGCAGGGTGCCCATGATCGCGGTGAGCAACCCCATGCCGACCCACATCGCCGCCCGCCAGTTGAGGATAAGCAACAGCGTGAGAATCACCAGAACCGCGCCATACCCGGCGTTGCGGACCAGCAAGTCCAGACGGCCTTCCACGAACCTTGCCAGGTCCGACGTGGTGGCCACGGAGGCATTTTCCGGCAGAGCCCGCTGCGACGTGCTGCCCAATTCGTACGCCTTCTTGCGGTCCGATGTCGCCACCCGTTCCACCGGATTTGGATCAAATGGTTTGCCGTTGCGCCCGTCGACGTACGCACGAACCATCTCGGCGATCCGCACGATGTCCTGCTTGCCGACCTTGAACACCGTCAGCATCGCCGCGGGTTTCCCTCCGAAGCGCATGATCAGTTGTTCGTCGACGAACGAATCCTCAATCACCGCGATATCGCGCAGACGAACAGCCGAGCCTTGCGCGTTCCCCTTGACCACGATGTCGCCGACGGCGTCGACACGCTCTTCGATGCCCATTGCCCGCACGTTCACATTGCCCGACTTGGTCCGCACCGTCCCACCGGGGACTTCGATCATCCACGCCCGCACGGCTTCGGACACCTGCGGCAGACTCAAGTTGTGACGTAATAGTTCGTCGCGCTTCACATCGATACTGACTTCGTAGTTTCGCACGCCGCTGATCAGTGTTTCGCCCATGTTGTCCAGTGAGCGAAGGTCGTCGCGAATGGCATACATCGCCTGCTTCATCACCCGTTCGTCCATGTCGCCGTACACCACAACCATGATCACGGGCAGCTTCGGCTCGAACAATTGCAACTCGATGGCGTCCGACTCGTCCGGCAAATCGGTCAGCGATTCGATTGTGCGCTCGACCTCGTCCATGGCATCGTCGACGTTGATGCCTTCACGAAACTGAATCGTGATTCCGCCTCCGTTCTCGGCAAGCGTAGTGCGAATCTCCTTGATCTCGTCCAGTTCGATCAGTGCATCTTCGACTTTCTTCGCCAGGCCGTCTTCCACTTCCACGGGCGTGGCGCCTGGGAACGGCATGGAAACCAACGCCTGTTCAGGATCGGACTCGGGGAAAAACTCCCGCCGCAACGACAAGCCCAGCACCGCGCCGCCGAACAGAATCGCGATCATCAAAAGATTGACCGGCACCGGCTTGCGGACACCAAAACTCGTGAGGCTCATCGCGAAGCCTCCTGCTTGCCACTTTGGTCAGTGCCCCCGTCGTTGCCGCCGTTGTTGATATGAGTCTTGTCATCCTGTTTTCCGTCGCCGGCCGTTTTGGGTTTGGCCTGCACCGGTTTGATCTTCTGTCCATCACTGACCGAGGTCGATGCGTTGATAATGATCAGCGCGCCCGGTTCCAGCGGTGCGTCGTCGGACAACACCGCCCACTGATCGTCTTGGACCTGCAATTGGGGAAACGCGCCTTCGTGCAGAAACGCCCGGTCGACCGGTACACTCTTGACGATCTGATCGGAGACTGTCCACACGCGCTGATTGATGATCGATCGCCGCGGCACGACCCAGCGTTCGGCCGATGTGGCGCTTTGTGCCATGCCGGTCACGAACATGCCCGGGGTCAACAGGTTGCGGCCGCCGAGTTGGCCGTACGATTCGTTGGCATACGGTTGTTTGATCTCGATGATGACAACGGTCGAGCGCGCCTGCGTTTCGTCCACCGGAAGAATGCGGGCGATTTTGCCCTGCCATTTAACCGGTTCGTTGTGTGTTTTGCTGATGCTGACGCTGCTTCCGACGATGACGTCCTGCCTCGCCGCTGCCGCCAACCGTAGCGGTACTTCTATTTCGTTGAGGTTGACGATCCGGGCGATTCGCTGGCCCGACGTGACGTTTTCCCCACGCTCGATATCGACCGATTCGATGATGCCATCGATCGGGCTTTTGATCACTGCTCGGTTGACGCTGAGCTGAGCCAACTTCTTCGATGATGTGAACCCGCGCTCCATTGCTTCCAACACGCTTCGGCGTTGGGGAATCTGATCCAGCGCCTCGTGGGTCAATACCATGGCCCGCCGCGCGGCGATGACCGCGCGTTTGGGTTGATCCAGTTCGCGTTCGTTGGCGGCGCCGCGGTCGACGCGCATTTGCACGTTCGCCAATTCCTGCCGGGCGATGGTCAGGTCTTCGGTTTCGAGCGCCAGCCGTTCTTTCAATCGCTTCAACTCGATGTCCAACTGCGATTTCTGTGCGGCAACCTCTTTGAGCTTTTCGTCGGCCACTTCGAGTTGACGTTTGAAATCCGAGTCGTCCAGCAGCGCCAGCACATCGCCTTGTTTGACGAACCGACCGGCGCGGATGTGGTCGTCCAGTTTGGTGACCACGGCGTTGATCCGCGCAGGCACATCGGCCGAGTGAATCGCCTCCGCCGTGCCGAACCCGGTCCACTGCCGG
This sequence comes from Phycisphaeraceae bacterium, assembly GCA_028281215.1. Taxonomy (GTDB): domain Bacteria; phylum Planctomycetota; class Phycisphaerae; order Phycisphaerales; family Phycisphaeraceae; genus JANQKH01. Next base: position 8,122 of record JANQKH010000404.1, read on the forward strand.
CGCACATCGACTTTCTTCGCCGCGAAGACATTGACTTTCTGGAGCGTCCGCTCCGGGTCGGCCTTCTTGGGTTTCGGCGCAGTGGCGGTGAGAAATTGCGACAACCCGCCACCGATCATCAATAAGACGATGACGATCAACGCTCGAAACACATATGAAATCCAATGAGGTCGGTCGGCAGCCATCAGCTTTTCCCATAAACAAGGCGTGCGATTGTAGACATTCAGTTGCCTCGCGATCTGTTGATGTACGTTTTTCGCAGGAATGGTTGCCGTTTATTCTCATCCGATCATCGTCTACTTTCAACCTGTGGTGTTCATCCGCCGTGCCATCCACTGCACATCCCAGAATTGGTCGAACTTACGGCCCACTTGTTCCCACACGCCCATCGATTTGAACCCGAACCGTTCGTGCAATCGAACGGACGCCACGTTAGGCAACGTAATGCCGGCGAACGCCTGGTGCACATCTTCGCCGACGAGCCGATCAAACAAGGCTGCGTACAACTTGGCGCCGTATCCCTTGCCCGTGCAAGTGGCGTCGAGATATACACTGGTCTCCACTGACGTGTCGTACGCCCGCTTGTACCGCAACTGGCTGGTGCACGCGTACCCGATCACGTATTCGGCGCCGTCTTGCTCAGCCACACCGACGAGCAACTGATGCCGACCCGAATCCGCAAACGCATCGAACCACGCATGCCGGGAGTCGACGGTATGTGGTTCGAGGTCGAACGTGATCGCCGTATGGTCCACATAGTGGTTGTAGATCCGAACGATGTCGTGCAGATCGGGTAGCTGAGCGTGTCGAATGATGAGTTCAGGCATGAATGGTCCTGTAACGACGTGCGTGATGTTGCGTCGTCATGGTGTGAAGTTGGGACGAAGCCGGCATGTTATGATTTGTCGCCGACGGATGCGGCAATTGTTTTTGGGGCACGGCATGATTGATTTCACCTGCGAAATGTGCGGCGCGGAATACTGCGTCGATGACGATAAAGCCGGCAAACTGGCGCGGTGCAAGGACTGCGGCCAGGACATCACCGTACCGTTGAAAACCGGTTCGCCACCCGCGCCCATGCCGGTCGCCCCACCGCCGGAAAGTTCGACCACAACCGATGTTGAATCGTCGATCGCCGCCTCTAATACTTCTGCATCTTCGACTGCCGTTCCCGCCGAGTTCCTCAAAAGCTGGTCGCAGTTCCAGACGCCCGAAGGCCGCAAGGCCGCCCGTATTGGGCGTCCACTCGATCCCCACGCCGAGGCGACCAACCGCAAGCGCAACCTGATCATGATCGGCGCGGCGTTGTTCATCGGATTCATCATGCCGGTCTGTATCGCCAGCGCGCTGAGTCCATCGCTGCGCATCAGCATGTTTAACATCGAAGGGATGGGCGAATCGGGCATCGGCTGGGCGGGGGTGGTCACCCTGGCGTTTCCCCTGATTGCCGGAGCTTTGGTGCTCATCCTGCAACCTCTGAACGCCCGGCCGCGCGGTGTCGCGCTGATCAGTCTGTTCGTCGTCCAGTTGATCGTGGTTTTGATCGGTTCGGATTTGATAAACCTGGAGAACTTGCTCGGCCGGGAATTGCGCCTCGTCACGTTTGTGTATGTGATGAGTTTCGGCAGCTTCTGGGGCCTGCTGATCTGCGCCCGGGCGCGCTGGTACCGGCCCGACGCCACGGCTGGGTACATCGTCGGCGTCGTCGGCGCGCTGTGCACGTTTGTCATCTTCTTTGTGCCGTTTGAAGGATCGATGGGAATCCGTAATGTCTTCCAGGTCATGCGATTTGCCCCGGTGATCGGCGCGTTCGCCATTGTTGGATCGTTGCTCGTGCTCGCGACGGCGCTGGTGACGGTGGTCAATACACCCGGCCGACCGTTGGAGACGGTTTCCAAAACGGCGCGCCTGGCGTATGTCCTTTTGCTGTGCTCGTGGTTGGTGTCGGCGATGATCATTGCCATCCCGATTGTCCAAGGCATGATGCATGCCGGCCAGATCGCCGCTGCATTCATCATGTTCATCAAGGCACTGCTCTGGATCGGCGGTCTCCTGCTGCTCGTGCCGGTCGGCGTGACCGACCTGATCATCGGCGATCCCGACATCGATTACAGCCGATGCCTCAAATGCAGCTACGACCTGCGCGCCGCAGCCGACCGCCTCTGCCCCGAGTGTGGTTTGCAGAACCCGGTGTGATGGCTTGACATCACGCGATACGGCAGGACCATCCCGCTTCGACGCCGAGGCTGTGTGTTGTATCATGCCGCCTTCCTTCATTTTGATCCGTAGCGGGGTTTCCCATGATTCATTTCGAGTGTGAAAGTTGCAAAGCGATGTACCGCGTCGACGACAGCAAGGCCGGCGTGAAGTCAAAGTGCAAGAAGTGCGGCCAACCAATCACGGTGCCGCAAGCTTCGACTGTTGCGCCGCCAACCAAACCCAAACCTCCGGCGCCTGCGACAAAACAACAGCAAACGCCTTCCGCCGGTCGGCCTTCACCAGCCGCGCCACGCCCGAAATCTAGGCCCGCGCCCAACGCCGGCCCCAAGACATACAAGAGCATCGACGACTTTGAATCCAAGGATGCGAAAGTGCAGGCGTTGCGGGGTCGGCCGTTCGATCCCAAGCGTGAAGCGTCCCGCCGCCTTGGTTTTCTGATTTTGTTGGGCGGCGCGCTGCTTGCCGGGTTTATCCTGCCGGTGTTCGGGTTTGCACGTGGTGGTGATTTCCATATCGAGTTCCTCAGTTTCACCATGCTGAACCAATCGCCCAACTGGATCGCTACGGTCGGCGTGCTGTATCCCGCCATCGCAGGGTTGGTCGTGTTGGTGGTCAGCGCCGGCGTGAAAGGGCCGATCCGCGGCGTGATCTTGATTGTGCTTGGGCTTACGCCGGTCATTTTTGCGCTCCTGGAAGCAGATGTGTCTACCATCATGGATCAACTGCGGTTTGCGCCGCAAGGCTCGGTGATGGTGGCCTTGTTGTTGCTCATTGGTTTCTACGGCGTGTTCATTGGCAATCGGGCTCGCTGGTATCGTCCGAATCAAAACATCGCCTATGTGTTTGCCCTCATCGGTGGTTGCTGTCTGCTCGCGCTCATGCTCGTGCCTTTTGACGGCACGCCCGCAGCGATTGGCGTGTTCGGCGCCTTTCGCGCCAACTTCCTGGCCGGCATCGGTGTGGTCATTCCGGTATACATGATCATTGGTTGTGCCGTCATCAGTGTGTTAAATTCGTACAAGACCAAGCCGTTAAACGCGTCATTCATGGCGGGCATCGCCTTCCGTCTGCTGATCGGCAGCGCCGTCATCTTGGCCGTTATTTCGATCGTGCCGGAACTCATCCGCAGCGGCATCGATGCCATGGTTCTGATCACCGTGATCAGCGCCACCCTGAAATTCGGTTGCTGGATTGTCGGCATCATTCTGTTGTTCCCACTTGGTGTGATCGACATGCTGGTTGGCGACCCGGAACTTGACTTCAACAACTGCGTGCAATGCGAATATGACCTGCGAGCAACCATGGATCGCCTTTGCCCTGAATGTGGTTTGCAGAATCCGGTGTGATGCGAATGCGTGTGATGGCACGACATCCCTTCGCGCATCACGCCAGCAGTTCTTTGATGACGTGTCCATGCACGTCGGTCAGACGGAAGTCGCGACCGGCGAAGCGGTACGTCAACTTCTCATGATCGAAGCCCAGAAGATGAAGCATCGTCGCGTGCAGATCGTGAACGTGCACGCGGTTTTCCACTGCTTGAAAACCAAACTCATCGGTCGAGCCGTACACCGTCCCGCCCTTGATCCCACCGCCGGCAAGCCAGACGGTGAAACCCCAATGGTTGTGATCGCGACCGTTGATCTTGCCCGCGTTGGCGCCGGGTGTCGGCAGTTCCACCGTCGGCGTGCGACCAAACTCGCCGCCCCAGATCACCAGCGTTTCATCGAGTAATCCGCGTTCTTTCAGGTCGGTCAGCAACGCCCCGATCGCCTGCGAACATTGTCCCGCGAGGTTGCGGTGGTTCACTTCGATGTCGTCGTGGTTGTCCCACGGTTGGCCGTTGCCGTGATAGAGTTGCACGTAGCGCACCCCGCGTTCGATGAGCCGACGGGCGATCAGAATCTGTCGCGCCTGCTGGCTGTTGCCGTAGCGTTCGCGTACGTGCTTCGGCTCCTTCTCCATGTCGAACGCATCCGTCGCCTCAAGTTGCATGCGGTACGCCAACTCGTATGAATGAATCCGCGCTTCGAGTTGCTCATCCTTCCCGCGCGCCTCGAGGTGTTGCTTGTTGAGTGCCTGCACGAGGTCAAGCATGTCGCGCTGCTGTTTCAACGTCATATTGCGCGGCTTGATGTTTTCAATCAGTTTCTCAACCTGTTTGTGACGCGTGTCGACGTACGTGCCCTGATACACGCCCGGCAAAAACGCCGACTGCCAGTTCTGTGTGCTCTTGATCGGATACCCGCCCGGACACATCGCCACGAAACCGGGCAGGTTCTGATTATCCGTGCCCAGCCCATACATCAGCCACGACCCCATGCTCGGCCGCACCATCGTCGACGTGCCGCAATTCATCAGCATCAATGACGGTTCATGGTTCGGCACCTCGGCGTGCATCGAGCGAATCACACAAAGATCGTCCGCGTGCTCGCCCACATGCTTGAAAATCTCACTGACCGGAATGCCGCTTTGCCCGTACTGTTTGAATTTGAAAGGCGAAGGAAAGGCCGCGCCGGTTTTTCGTTCGGTTTTCAGATTCTTCGGGATCGGCTTGCCGGCCCACTTTTTCAGCGCCGGCTTCGGATCAAACGTATCCACGTGGGACGGTCCACCGTTCATGAACAGGTGAATCACACGTTTCGCTTTCGGTGTGAAGTGAGGCTGCTTCGGCGCCATCGGGTTCGTCATCTTCGCAGCACCGTCGCCCAACGCGGAAGGCAGGTAATCATCGTTCAACAGCAAACTGCTCAGCCCCATCATGCCGACGCCCATGCCGCAGTTCTGGAGGAACCGCCGGCGGGTCGCGTACGGAGCGGGATGGGTGTGCGAAGGTTTCATGTCAGTTGGATTCCATGCTGCAGGCCAACCATATCTGACCCACCAGTGTAGTCGTCCATCGCCCGCCGATGGCATTCAAATGAATGGTTGGGTGCCGGCGCGCACAGACATGACCACGTTTTGTGAAAATCTCAAACACCGATCGGGCATGTCCGGACATCGGGGGAGGGGTTAACGCGGGGGAATTGCTATATCTCAAGTTATTGAAGTAACTTACATCATGTCCGGCGAAAATGTCCGGACGTCCGGCCTGCGTTTTTCGCCGGACATGATGTAAGTTACTTCAATAACTTGAGATATAGCAATTCCCCCGCGTTAACCCCTCCCCCGGTGTCCGGACATGC